>CBFGVD010000144.1:0-7840 GCA_965651965.1 uncultured Verrucomicrobiaceae bacterium
TGGAAATCACGGAAAAGGGCGACGCCACGGTCTATCGCTCCGCCGCCGACCTGCAACCGGGTGCGCGGACGGGAATCAAGCAGGTCCGGGAATTCATCTACCCGAGCGAGTACCGTCTGGCGGAGTCCGCGCAACTCAAGCTGCCGACTTCCGGGGATTCGCCCGTTCTTACCCCGGTGACGCCGACGGCCTACGAGACAAAGGAAGTCGGCTATACGGGCGAGCTGGAGGTCCGGCAGCAAGGCGGCTTCATCGTCGTGACCGGGGCGCTGAAGCATCTGTCGTTGGACGGCTTCACCCGGGCTCCGGGCGAGGCCGTCTCGCCGCTCGTGGATGCCCGGACCGGGAACCTGATCACGGAAAACACCGTGCAGCTCCCCCGTTTCACGACCACCGAGACGCCGGTGTACATCGCAGGCCTGCCGGGGAAAACGCATGTCGTCGATCTCCCGTCCATCCCCGCGAAGCTCAAGATCACTTGCGAGCCTCTGGAGTGAGGCCGTAAAGGGCGCGGGAGCCGTCTCCGGGACACGGTTTTTTGAAACGCGTTTCATTTCGCCGCAAGATCGGGCTGGATTCCCACGAATTCTCGGCCATGCCGTTTCCCGTGATCCGTCCCCTCGCCTTGAGCTGTTTCCTAGGAACCCTCGCCGCAGCCGCGGAGCCGGAGGAGAAAGCGCCGCCCTACGGGGAATGGGGCGCGGAAACGCTGGAGGTGCTCCACCAGGACCTGTGGCTGCCGGAGCGGAAGCTCTACGCGGAGAAGGCGGACGTGGAGGCCGGGAAGCCGGATCACCCGGCCTTCATGTGGGGGGTGGGCGTGCAGCTGTCCGCACTGGCCGCTGCCGCGGCGGTGGAACCGGGGAAATATCTGGCGCCGATGCGCGCCTACGCCGATGCGATCCAAGCGTATTGGTGGGAGCACGAGGGGATCGAGGGCTTCGACGTGCAACCGGGGCCGAAAGCCTCCGACCGCTACTACGACGATAATGCCTGGCTGGTGCTCGCGCTGGCGGAGGTGCACGAACTGACGGAGGATCCCGAGTATCTCCGCCGGGCGGAAGCGACCTTCCGCTTCGTGATGAGCGGGGAGGACGGGAAGCTCGGCGGCGGGCTCTACTGGCGGGAGCTGGAAAAGACCTCCAAGAACACCTGCACGAATGCCCCGGCCATCGTCTCCGCCTTGCGCCTGCACCGCCTGGGCGGGGATAAAGAACACCTGGAGACGGCGAAGCGCCTCCACGCCTGGACCTGCAAGACCCTGCAGGACGAGGACGGCCTTTTCTGGGACAATATCCGCATGGACGGCCGGATCGACCGGCGGAAATTCACCTACAACTCGGCGCTGATGATCCGGGCGAACTGCCTCTTCCACGGGATCACGGGCGAGGCCTCCTACCTGGAGGAAGCGGGACGTATCGCCGCCGCCGCGGAAAAGCACTGGATCCGGGACAGCGGCGCGATCGCGGACAGCGGGCGCTTCGCCCACCTGCTGCTGGAATCCTACCTGGAGCTGCACGCGCTGGACAAGAACCCGCGCTGGAAGGCCGCGGTGGAGCGCGGCCTGAAGCACCTGCACGGGAAGATGCGGGACGAGCACGGCCGCTACCCGCACCGCTGGGACCGCCGCCGGCCGGGCACCGTGCGCGAGGCCGTGCTGCTGAACCAGGCCAGCCCGGCACGGATCTACTGGCTGGCGGCGAGGGAGCTGCGGTAGGCGGCCCGGCGCGGGAGGGCACGCCCCTAACGGTTAGCGGAAGCGGTCGAAAATCCTTGCCGCACCCGCTCACGCTGCTTTCCTGCCCGGCGAATTCGCGCGGACGGTCCGGGCGGCTTCAATCCCACGACACGGCACGGAGCTTGCTCCTGCCCTCCTCCCAGCTAGCCCGAATCCTCACGAAATGTCCCAACCCGAAGTCCCGGGAGAAACCCGGAACCCCGTCCAGACCCGCCGCGGTGCCCTCGGCACGCTCGGGTTCGCCGCCTTTGCTTTCCTCGGCACGAATACGCAGGCATCCGCGTTTTTCTCTCGGAAAACGCCGAAAGTCCTCGTGAATTCCTCTTCCTCCGGAACTCCGGACCTGCGGGACCTGCCGGCGGAGTGGGTGGCACGGCAGGGCGGCAACCTGAAGGACTACGCGGCCTACCTTTCCTCGCTGCGGCTGCAGCGCCTCACGCCGAAGCAGGTGATCGAGGCACACGCCAAGCGCCACGGCACGGTCTGGAACATGCTGCCGCCGCGCTCCCTGTGGCGGCAGATGGCCCCCACCCTGCGGGTGATCGACCGCGTGGCGATGGAGCTCAACCAGCCGGTGGGAGAGATCATTTCCGCCTACCGCTCCCCGGCCTACAATGCCACCTGCCGCGGAGCCAGCAGGGGTTCCTGGCACCAGGCGAATGCCGCGGTGGATGTGAAATTCGGCGCCCGCCCCTCCACGGTGGCGAATACCGCGCGCTCCCTGCGCTCCCGCGGCTTCTTCCGCGGCGGGATCGGCCGCTACGGCAGCTTCACCCACATCGACACCCGCGGGCAAAACGTCGATTGGTAAGCGGCGCTAGGCCCGCGGCCCGAGCACGGGAGGGTGAAAGCCGCCCTCCAGCTTCCCCAGCGCTTCCTTCAAGCGCCGCTGGTATTCATCCCGCGGGATTTCCGTGCCGCCGAAACGGCGCAGGTGTTCCGTGAGCCATTGCGTGTCCAGCAGCAGGAAGCCGCGCGCCCGCAGCTCCTCCACGAGGGCTACCAGCGCCACCTTGGAAGCATCCGTCTTCCGGGAGAACATGCTCTCGCCGAAAAAGGCGCGCCCGAGCGCCACGCCGTAGAGGCCGCCCTGCAGGCCCTCCGCATCGTGGCACTCCACGGAGTGGGCATAGCCGAGCCGGTGGAGCAGGCAGTAGCTCTCCAGGATGGTGGCATCGATCCAGGTGCGGTCCCGCGCCGCGCAGCCGAGCATGGTGCCCCGGAAATCCGTATCCCACCGCAATTCGAAGGGCCGCTTCCTCAGGGCGCGCGCCAGGCCGTGGGGGACGTGGAAGCCGTCGTCCAGAGGGATGATCCCGCGCATCAGGGGGGAAAACCAGGTCAGCTCCCCCTGGTCCGCCATGGGGAAGACTCCTTGCGCATAGGCACCGAGCAGCACCTGCGGCGGGATGATCTGGGCTGGCGGGAATCCTGACACGTTCCGCCGGGGAGGATGCAGCGCCGCGGCGCCGCGCTCAACCCGATTCCGCGCGGCAGGAGGCGGCGGCCGCATTTCCCGTTGCGCGGGGCGGATGCCGGTTGAAATCTTCCCGCACAGACCCCACACTCCCCGCCCGATGTCTTCCCGCCTTTCCATCGATCTCTCCACCCTGCCGGAGGAAGGCAAGGATTTCAGCGGGGAGCTGCCCCCGGAAATCTTCGATCTCCCGGCGTACGACGCGAAGCCCGCGGGCCCGCTTTCCTACGATCTGCGCGCACAGCGTTTCGGCTCGGAATTGCTGCTTTCGGGCAATCTTTCCGCGCCCTTCGAACTGGTCTGCGTGCGGACCCTCCACCCCTTCGTGAAAACCCTGCGCGTGGACCCCGCCAATATCTCGCTGGAGATTGAGGACGAAGGAGCCATGGACGTGACGGATGCCCTGCGGGAGGAAATCCTGCTGGAGATCCCGAACTACCCCCGCTGCGAGGATGCGGACGAACCGATGCACTGCGAGATCGATCCGCGGTATTTGGCAGTGGACAAACCTGCCGGGGATGCGGTAGAGACCCGCCCCCGCGCGACGGGGGACGACCGCTGGGCCGCCCTCGACGCGCTGGATAAACTGGATTCCGAACGCTAATACCTTTACCGCCATGGCCGTACCAAAACGCCGTCAGTCGAAAAGCCGGCAAAAGATGCGCCGGGGTGCCAATCGCTGGCGCGCCCCGATCTTCAAATCTTGCCCGGAGTGCGGCAGCCGCGTGCCTTCGCACATCGCTTGCCCCTCCTGCGGCTACTACAACGGCCGCAAGGTTCTCGAAGTGGACGCGCTCTGAAGCGCTCCCGCCCCGGATTTCACCGCTGATCGCCGTGCCGGCCTTTCCGGCACGGTGATTTGTTGTATCCGGGTCCCCCGCCTTCTCCGCCGATGAAAGTAGCGCTCGATGCCATGGGCGGCGACCACGCCCCCGCCGTGAATATCGAAGGAGCCCGGGAAGCCCTGCGGCTGTACCCCAGTATCGAAAAGATCTTCCTGACGGGAGACCGGACCGTGCTGGAAGCGGAGTGCGCGAAACACGGGCTCTCCCTCTCCGATCCGCGGGTGGCGATCGTCCACGCCCCGGAAGTGATCGGCATGGCCGAGCCGGGCGCGAAGACGGTGCGGCGCAAGAAGCAATCTTCCATCAACGTGGCGATGGACCTGGTGAAATCCGGCGAGGCACAGGCCTTCGTTTCCGCCGGGAATACCGGGGCCGCGGTGGCCGCCGCCACCATCAAGCTGCGCCTGATCGAAGGCGTGGACCGCGCGGGAATCGCCTCCGGCCTGCCGAACGAATACGGCGTGTGCCACCTGCTGGATGCGGGCGCGAACCCGGAGGCGAAACCGGAGCACTTGCTGACCTACGCCATCATGGGCAGCGCCTTCGCCCGCCACGTGCTGGGCGTGCAGATGCCGAAGGTGGGCCTGATGTCCAACGGCGAGGAGGACGAGAAGGGCACCGCCTTCACCAAGGGGACCTTCGCCCTGGTGAAGCAATTCGCGGACAGCGGCAAGGCTCCCTTCGAGTTCATCGGCAACGTGGAGGGCCACGATCTTTTCGAGACGCAGCTGGATGTGGTGCTGTGCGACGGCTTCACCGGCAACGTGGTGCTGAAGTCTTGCGAGGCGACGGCGAAGGCAATGTTCAAATGGCTGAGGGCGGAGCTGACCAGCAGCCCGATCCGCATGCTGGGGGCGAAGATTTCCAAGGGTGCCTTCGTGGCGCTGAAGGAGCGCGCCAGCGCCGAATCCTACGGCGGCAGCCCGCTGCTGGGGGTGAACGGCGTGGTCATCATCGCCCACGGCGGCTCCACCGCGGTGGCGGTGCGGAATGCGATCCGCGTGGGGATGGAAACCTACGAGCACGGGGTGAACCCGCACATCGAGGAAACGCTGCGGCAGGTGGCGGGGGTACCCGGAAATTCTTGAAGCTGCCCCTTGTTGGGTTTGCGGACCTGCATACAGTCGCCAGCGACATGGGAGAGAAAAGTCGCGTCGCGATCATCGGAGCAGGTCCCGGAGGCCTCACGGCGGGGATGATCCTCGCACGCCGCGGGTTCGACGTCACGATCTACGAAAAGCAGGACCGGGTGGGAGGGCGCAATGCCGAGCTGAGCTTCGACGGTTATTCCTTCGATACAGGCCCCACTTTCCTGCATCAGAAATTCACGCTCGACGAAGCCTTCGAGGAAGCGGGAAGGCGCTCCGGGGACTACCTGGATTTCCGCCGGCTGGATCCGATGACGACGCTTTCCTGGGGCGGGACATCGATCGAGACGAGCTCCGACCCCGTGCGGATGGAGGCGAACATCGAACGGGCCTTCCCCGGGAACGCGGAGGGATACCGGCGCTTCATGGCGGACCACGCCCGCAAGATGAAGACGATCTATCCCTGCCTGCAGCGCCCGTACCACAAGCTGAGCGCCTATTTCAGCAAGACCCTGCTCAAGGCGCTCCCCTACGTGGCCACGCGGGATTCCGTGGTGGACGTGCTGGACCGCTACTTCACCGACGACCGGCTGAAGCTGGCCTTCACCTTCCAGGCGAAGTATCTCGGCATGTCGCCGTGGGATTGCCCGGCGCTCTTCAGCATCCTGTCCTACACGGAGTACAAGTTCGGCATTTATCACGTCCAGGGCGGGCTGTGCCGGATCTCCCAGGCGATGGCCAGGGTCTTCGAAGAGCACGGCGGTACGCTGAAGCTGGGAACCCCGGTGAAGGAGCTGCGCTTCAGCGGCAGCCGCGTGACCGGCCTGGTGCTGGAGAACGGGGAAAGCGTGGAGTGCGACGAGGCGATCGTGAATGCGGACTACGCGCATGCCGCCACGACCCTGATGGGCGAAAGATCGGTGCCCAGAAAGGACCTGGAGCGGAAGAAATTCTCCTGCTCTACCTTCATGCTCTACCTCGGGCTCGACCGCATCTACGCGGACCAGCCGCACCATCATGTGATCTTCGCGGACGATTACCGCCGCAACGTGAAGGAGATCCAAGGCGAACGGATCGTCTCGGAGGACATGTCGGTCTATATCCGCAATTCCGCGGTGACGGATCCGACGGTGGCGCCGGAAGGAAAATCGGGCCTCTACGTGCTGGTGCCGACCATCAACTCCCGCCATGCGGCCGGCGCGGATGTCCACGGGCCCGAATACCGGGAGAAGGTGCTGGACAGGATCGAACAACGGACGGGCTTCAAGGACCTGCGCCGGCACATCGTGGCGGAGCGCATGATCACGCCGGTCTCCTGGCGGGACGATCTGGATGTATTCATGGGTGCCACCTTCAACCTGGCCCACACCCTGGACCAGATGCTCTATCTCCGCCCGCACAACCGCATGCGCGGGTATGAGAACCTGTATCTGGTCGGCGGCGGAACCCATCCGGGAAGCGGCCTGCCGACGATCTACGAGAGCGGCCGCATCTCCTCCAACCTGATCTGCGACAAGCGGGGGGTGGGCTATACCAAGGCGGATCTGGTCGGCGCGCTGCTGTGATGCGCGAAACACGGGGGCAGCGCCGGGCGTGCCCCCGCTATCGCCCCGCAGCCCCATCCGTCTTTCGCGCCAGCAGCCTGCCGACGCGTGCGCGGTTGTAGCGCTGGATCGCGATGCACGGTAGGTTGGCGGCGGCGAATGCGGCCGCCATCACGCAATCCGCCCAGGTCGGATTCCAGAGGAAGAACAGGGGAAGAAAAGCCAGGGCCGCCCAGTGGCAGGCCTCGCCGCGGAGGGTTTCGGCGCGGAAGGCGTGCAGGTAGGCGGTGCTCCGGTTTCCGGCCAGCGAGGCCTTGGCGAAGCCGCCGCGGAACCAGCCCGCACCGTCCGGGACGCGGTCCTTCCAGCGCTTGATGAACAAAGCCCGCTCGTAGAACCGCGGATAGGCCGGGGCACGGAGCGGCCGGGCGAACCACGCGGCGGGCATGCGGGTGAAAAGCCAGGCCAAGCCGAGCTGCACCGCCGGCAGGCCCGCGGCATTCAGGAGGGTGACCCAAGCTGCCGGGAGATCATGCATGCAGCTTGCGTCCCTTCCATGTCGCCCTTTTTCCCGCGGGTCCCAGCGCACGGGCGAACACGACCAGATAAAACAGCAGCACCACGGGGTAAAACAATCCGGCGAAGGGCGAGAAATTCCCGATCCGCCGCAGCATCGCCACGCATTGCAGGGCGAAGGCGAGATAGAGCAGCCAGCCCCAGGCGACGGCGAAAGGCGCGGCCATCCCGAGGATCAGCCCGCCGATCCACGCGGAAATCAGCAGCAGCACCGGCGCGGGTGTCGCGGCAGCACCGGCGGCGAAACCCTTCGTCCACCCGGCGACGAGCGAAGCAAGCCCGTCCGGATACATGCGGAAGGAGATCATTCCCCTGCCAGGCACGCTGGAGGTCCGCGCCCCCGCCGCGCGGATGCGGCCCGCGAACTTCACGTTCTCCAGGATCTCGGATTTCACCGCCTCGTAGCCGCCCGCCTGGAGGTAGCTCTCCCGATCGATCAGGAGACATTGGCCGAAGAGCCCACCCGGCACGGTGCTGCCCGCCATGATGAGATTGAAGAATGCGGAGAGATTCTCGTAGGGCTTTTCCACCCGGTGATAGGGGCAGACCGCGAAGGCCCCGCCGGGATAGCG
>CBFGVD010000145.1:0-7774 GCA_965651965.1 uncultured Verrucomicrobiaceae bacterium
GTTCCCCTCGCAGACGGGGCAGCGGCCGTCGCCGGTATTGAAGGAGAAGCGCGAGGCCTCGTAGCCGCGCACGCGCGAGTCCGGAAGCTGGGCGAAAAGCTTCCGGATATCATCGAACACCTTCACATAGGTCGCGGGGCAAGAGCGGGAAGTTTTTCCGATGGGCGATTGGTCCACTTCATAGGTGGACTGGACCTTGTCGAAATTCGCCGCCTTCGCGAAAGGAGCATTCCTCTCCTTTCTGCCCTTGCGGGCGGAAGCCGCCGCAACGGCGAGGCAGGAGTGCATGAGGGTGGACTTCCCGGAGCCGGAGATACCGGTGAGCACCGTGAGGCGACCGAGAGGAATGGCGACATCGATGGCCTTCAGGTTGTTCGCGCGGCACCCCGCGATGGTGAGAAAGCGATGGTCCCTTTTCACGGCCCGGCGGCTGCCGCGGACGGGATGGACGAGGGGATGGGAAAGGGCGCGATAGGTGGGAGAAGCCTGATATGCGGCTTTCGGCCTCGTAGGCTTGCTCCCTTTCGAAGAAGGCGCGGGAAGACGCGGCGGCTCGCCCTGATAGACGACTTCCCCGCCGAGACGCCCGGCCCCGGGACCGAGATCGATCAGGTGATCCGCCCGCGCGATGGTATCTTCATCGTGCTCCACGACGACGAGGCTGTTCCCGCGGTCGCGCAGGGCGACGAGGGTTTCAAGAAGCGCGGCATTGTCGCGGGGGTGGAGGCCGATGGTCGGCTCATCGAGCACGTAGAGCACGCCGCGGAGATTCGAGCCGAGCTGCGCGGCGAGGCGGATACGCTGGCTTTCCCCGCCGCTGAGGGTGCGGGCGGAGCGATCGAGCTGGAGGTAGCCCAGGCCGACCTCCTGCAGGAAGGCGAGGCGCTGGCGGATCTCCGGGAGAATGTCCCGGGCGATGAGCGCGTCCCGCTCGCCCTTGATGGCGAGCTTGCCGAAATGACCCGAGGCGTGATCGACCGGCAAGCGGGCCAGGTCCGCGAGCGGCGTGCCCTGGAACCGCACCGAGCGAGCCTCCGGATTGAGCCGGGCGCCGCGGCATTCCGGACACTCCACCAGCTCCTCATCCTCCATGCGCTCGATCTTGCGGTCGGCATCCATCTCCGCCTCCAGCACGGATTCATAGCGCGAGGTATCGAGATGCCGTCGCTGCTTCGGCACCATGCCGTGGCCGCGGCACCCGGGGCACCAGCCATGCGGCGAATTGAAGGAAAAAAGGCGCGGGTCGAGTTCCTCGAAGGATTTGTGGCAGCTCGGGCAGCTCGCCTCGCTGGAAAGCAGCACGAATTTCTTGTCCGGCGTGAAGAGCTTCAAGGTACCCTTTCCAATATCAAGGGCACGGGAAACCGCGGCGGGCTCCAGCGCGCCCGCGGAGGTGGCGGGGGAAGAAGCACGCCTGCCCTTCGCCACCGGACGGCCGGAGACGCCCGTCCCTAGCTCGGCGACGACCACATCGATATCGTGTTCCTTGAAGCGCTCCAGGCGGGTGAAGCCTTCGGCATCGCGGAATTGCTTGTCCACCAGCAGCTTGGTGAAGCCCTGCTTGAGCGCCCACTCGGCGACTTCGGTGTGGTAGCCCTTCCTGCCGCGGATGACCGGGGCGAGGATGGATACCGGCCCTTTGACGAGAAGATCGCGGATGCTCTTCTCGATGGCGGCGAGCGACTGCTTCTCCACCGGCACGCCGCAATCCGGGCAATAGCGTGTGCCGAGCTTGGCGTAGAGCAAGCGGATGAAGTTCCACAGTTCCGTGACGGTGGCCACGGTGGACTTCATGCCGCCCTGGGAGACGCGCTGCTCGATGGCCACGGTGGGAGGCAGCCCGGCGAGCGAATCCAGCTCCGGCTTCTCCAGTTGCTCGGCGAATTGCCGGGCGTAGGCGGACATGGAATCGAGGAAGCGGCGCTGGCCTTCCGCGAAGAGAATATCGAATGCGAGGGTGGACTTCCCGGAGCCGCTGAGGCCGGAGACGACGACGAATTTATCCCGCGGGATATCGAGCGAGATGTTCTTGAGATTGTGCTCCCGCGCGCCGCGGAGCTGGATGGCCTGAACCGGGGCGGGCGGGCGGCTGGCAGGCCGCGACGGCGCGGGCCGGGCAGCCCTGCCATCCAGGGCCGGGCGGAGAAAGCGGGCGGTCTCGGTATCGAGGCCCGCGATGTGCTCCGGACTGCCCTCCGCGACCAGCTTGCCGCCCGCCGCGCCGGCCTCCGGGCCGAGGTCGAGGATCCAATCGGCGCATTTGATGACATCCAGATTATGCTCGATGACAAGCAGGCTGTGGCCCGCATCCACGAGGCGCTGGAAAACGCCGAGCAGGCGCTCGATATCGGAGAAGTGCAGGCCGGTGGTCGGCTCGTCCAGGATGAGCAGCTTGGAACCCTGCCGCGCGGAGCCGCCCGCGGCATCGGCAAGGAGCTGGCACAGCTTCAGCCGCTGGGACTCGCCGCCGGAAAGGGTATTGAGCGGCTGGCCGAGCTTCAGGTAGCCGAGCCCGACCTCCGCAAGCGGCCGGAGCAGCCTGCAGACCTGCTCGTGGCGCTTGGCCTGCGGCTGGCCCAGGCCCTCGGTCTCGCCGTAGAAATCGAGCGCCTCCGCGATGCTGAGGTCGAGAATATCGGCGATGGATTTCCCCAGATAGTGAAGATCGAGCGTGGAAGGCTTGTAGCGGCGGCCGTTGCAATCCGGGCAGGTGACGTGGAGGTCGGAAAGGAACTGCATCTCCACTTTCTCGCTGCCCGCGCCGGCGCAGCGGTCGCAGCGGCCTTCCCCCGAGTTGAAGGAGAAGAAGCCGGTATTGAGACCGCGGGATTTCGCGTCCTCCGTCTGGGCGAAAAGCTGGCGGATGGGATCGAAGGCTCCCGCCAGGACCGCCGGGGTGGACCGCGGGGTGCGTGCCAGTGGCGATTGATCGACCAGCAGGACATCGCTCAAATACTGCGTGCCCCGTAGTTCCCTCGCCGGCGCGGGGTCGAGGTCCGCTTCCTCCTTGCGCAGCTTGCGCGCCACATTCGCGTACAGGACATCGTGGGAAAGGGTCGATTTCCCGGAGCCGGAGACGCCGGTGAGGCAGACGAAGAGGCCCAGCGGAAGGTCGAAATCCAGCTTCTTGAGATTGTGGCGCGAAGCTCCGCGGATCTCCAGCCTGCGCCCGCCGGGAAGGCGGCGCTTGGCGGGGACCGGGATGGATCTTTCCCCGGAAAGCCAAGGCAGGGTGCCCGCGGCGGGAGAAGCCTTTTTCCGTGCGGCGGGCCGGGCTGCCTTCCCCGCGGAAACGGGGCCTTGGTATACGAGTTCCCCGCCGTGCTCGCCCGCGGCGGGGCCGATGTCCAGGAGCTGGTCCGCCGCGCGCATCACCGCTTCCTCGTGCTCGACGACGACAAGGGTATTCCCCTTGTCCCGCAGGCCTTCCATCACGCCGACAAGGCGGTGGATATCCCGCGGGTGCAGGCCCACGGTCGGCTCGTCGAGGACGAAGAGCGTGTTCGTGAGGGAAGCACCGAGACAGGTGGTGAGATTGACGCGCTCGATCTCCCCGCCGCTCAGGGTGCGGGCGGGGCGGTCCAGGGTGAGGTAGCCCAGGCCCACTTCATTCAAATAGTGCAGGCGGGAGCGTATCTCGGTAAGGATCAGCTTCAGCGAAGGATCGGGATCGGGCATCTCCTCTTCCAGCTCCGCGAACCAGGTGCCGAGATCCGAGACCGCGAGAGTCCAGAGATCCGGCAGGGTCTTCCCGCGGATCTTGTAGCAAAGGGCTTCCGGCTGGAGCCGGCGGCCGCGGCAGGCGGCGCAGGTGGTATAGGAACGGTAGCGGCTGAGGAAGATGCGGACGTGCATCTTGTAGGCCTTCGTCTCCAGCCAGTCGAAGAATCCCTTCACGCCGTACCAGCCGCCGGAACGCCAGAGTTCCTCGAGTTCTTCCGCGGAAGATTCCGCCGGGGTGCCCGAGTTCCTTGATTTACGGTCTCCGTAGTACACCCACTCGCGGGTTTCCTCGTCCAGATCCTCCCAGGGGGTATCGATGTCGATGCGGCGCTCGCGGCAGCAGCGGAGCAGGTCTCGCTGGCACTCCTCCCCGCGCTCGCCTTGGAATGGCTTGATGGCCCCGCGGCGGATGCTCAGCGAGGGATCGGCGACGGCCTTTTCCAAATCCAGGCCGATAACCCGGCCGAAACCGCGGCACTTCGGGCAGGCCCCGAGGGGATTATTGAAGGAAAAGAGCGCGGGCGAAGGCGGGCGAAGGGAATTCCCCGTCGCCGGATTCGTCCAGGTGGAGGAAAAGGCACGGGTGGCGAATTCCCCGCCCGGCTCCTGCCGGAAGAAGAGCTCGACCTGCCCTTTCCCGAGGGTGAAAGCGTGTTCGAGGGCTTCCAGCAGGCGCGGACGGTTTTCCTCCGCGACCGGCAGCCGGTCCTGGATGACGGAAATCCGGGACTTGAGATCCGGCGACCCGGAAACGGGGGGTTCGTCGGTGCGGAAAATTCCGCCGCCGATCAAGACGCGGAGGTAGCCCTGCTGGTTGAGAAAGGGGAAGAGGTCCGCGCTTTTCGTATCCGCCGGGATGGCGACGGGGAGAGTGACGAGAATCTGGTCACCGGGAAGATTTTCGAAAGCCCAGGCGGCGGCGGATTCCGGCGAATCGGGGCGGATCTCCTCGCCGGTGTCCGGGTCGTAGCCGCGCGCGCTGCGGCCATAGAGGAGCTTCAGATAGTCATTGATCTCCGTGAGGGTGCCGACGGTGGACCGGGTGGTGCGGATATTGTTCTTCTGCTCGATGGCGATGGCGGGCGGGATGCCATCGATGTGATCCACGGCCGGCTTGTCCATGCGGTCGAAGAACTGGCGCACGTACGGCGAAAAGGTTTCCACGTAGCGGCGCTGGCCCTCCGCATAGAGGGTGTGGAAAGCGAGGGAGGACTTTCCGGAGCCGGAAGGGCCGGTGACGACGGTGAGCTGCCCGAGGGGGATATCCAGATCCAAGCCCTTGAGATTGTGCTGGCGGGCGCCGCGGATGCGGATGAGCGGTGCGGCGGAGGATGGCGAAGCGGTGGACTTTTTCGCGGGCACGGCGGGGAGAGTAGGCGGGAGTTCCCGCCGCGCCAGCGGAGTTTGCGGGGCTTGCGCCGGCCCCTTGCAGCTGCGATGACAGCGGGGTGGAAACGATGGAAGAAATCGTGGCCCGCGAGGTGGGCGCGGAAGGCCTGGCGGAAATGACCGCGGCCTTTTACCGCCGGGTGAAGACGGACGACCTCCTGGGGCCGCTCTACCCTGAGCAGGACTTCGAGGGAGCCGAAAAAAGGCTCAGGGAATTCCTCCAATTCCGCTTCCTGGGCGCGGAGGCCTACGTGGAAAACCGCGGTCATCCCCGGCTGCGGATGCGCCATTTCCACTTCGTGATCGGGGAGGCGCAGGCGAAACGCTGGGTGGACCTGATGGAGGCGGCGATGGACGAGTGCGGAACCAGCGCGGAGGCCCGGGCGGTGATGCTGCCTTTCTTCGCGCAGGTAGCGGAGTTCCTGAGGAACCGGTGATACGAAAGCGGGAGCGGTTCAACGAACCCGCCGTGCCCACACCTTGTGACCGCTGGTGTTCTTCCCTTCGAAATAATCCGGGTCATCCGCGATGGTCACTTCGTCCACGATGCCATTGCGCCATCTGAGTTCGTAACTCCGCTTGCCGGCCGCGCCCGATACAAACTTCCAGGTGCCGGAATCCCCGGCGCTTTTCGCGGTGCCGTCTTCTTCAAAGGAATAAACACTCCGGGTGTCGCGCCATGTCCACCTCCCCACCAAGGGATCAGCTTTCCCGGACGGCGGAACAGGCGTGCCGAAGGGATTGGCTCCCCCTTGCGAGGGGGGCCCGGTGCTGCCCGTGGCGCTCGCCTCTTTCATGAGTTCCACGGGATCGACCTTCGCATTTTCCCCCCAGCTCTTTTTCCCCTCCGTGCCGTTGGCCTCGTATTTGATGGTGAGGCTTTTGTTCCAGCCGGGATTCGGGTCGGTACCGAGGTCGCCGGGGTTCACCCAGAAAACGCGCTTCTCCAGGAAGATGAGCTTCTTCACCCGTTCCGTGACGTCGGCGTCCTTGCCGCCAGTCCCGTAAATGGCGGAGAGAATGCTGAAACTGGCCTGCGGCGAAGCGATGGTGGCGACCATCCCGGCATCGATCGCCACGAGCCATTGGTCCAGGTCTCCCGAGACCTGGATGCGATGCTGCAGGCCCAGCTTTTCCTCCTCCGTTGCGGAGTCCACGGCAGCCGCCACCCGTTTCAGGTAAGCATCCCGTATCTTGCGGGCCTCCTGTTTGAAGGTTCCGTCGGCGACCGCTTGTTTCTGGGCGCAGTATTCCACGATCTTCGCCATGCGCTCGGAGAGGCGGATGCCCGCGACTTTTTCCGGGACGCGGCCGTCCTTCGCCTTCGCCTTGAGGAGATTCACGTGATTCGCCCAGACCTCCTGTTCGTTCCGGCTGAGATCCCCCAGCCAGGTATCGAGCTCCCAGTGGAAGTCCTTCATGTTCTTCTGCAGGTCCGCCTGGCGCTTCTTCTCGTGCCCGGCGAGGAGGGCTTTGGCCTTGGCCTCCAATTCCGTGATGGCAGGTGGCAGCACGAGGGGAATTTCCTGCGGGACGGCCATCCCGTCTCCACTGCCGCCTCCGCCGGAGGAATTCCACTCCAGGATGAAGCCTTCGGCCACGTCGTCGCGGAAGGCATTCCGCCAGGCACCGCCGGGCTCCACCTTCACGCCGGTGCCCAGGCCGGTCGGCTGCTGCTCGTCTTCCCAGCGGGCGAAGCCCCACTCCGCGCCTCCGATCCATTTCCATTGATCGTCATCCCGGACGGCTCCGATCCAATAGCCGCGGTTTCCGGTGAAGGACGACAACATGTCCGCAAGCCAGGCGTCCTTGTCCTGATCCGGCAAGGTGACGAGCTGTCCGCCGGCCAGGGCTGCCATTTCCTCCGCCTCCATGGCGGTGGCGGGATAACGGGCGATGAAGACATGGCTGCCCTGGAAATGCAGCGTGCCGGGCGGGAAGACGGCGTCCCCGGCCACGAGGCTTTCCCCGGTGCGGCGGAGAACGCGGGAGAGTTCCGCGGGATTCGAGCCGTCCTTCTGCCACTGGATGACGAAGGGATAGCGATCCACGGCTTCGCGCGCCTTCACCACGCCGCCGGCATCCAGAATCGCATAGGTGCCGCTGCCTGCGGGCTGGTGCGGGGCCGCCCAGGGCGAGCCGTCCACGGAAGTCCAGGTCTCCTTGCCCGCCCGGCCCGCGCCGAGCCAGAGGCCGGGATCGGCCCCGTCTTCACCCGGAGGAACGAGGGCGGAGAGGCGGTCCAGATCCTGCTCCGAGGCGACGACGAAAAGGTGCCCGCCGTGGTCCTCCGCGAAAGCGGCGGCGGCATGCCAGCCCATCGCTTCCGGGATGACCAGGATGTCCGAGCCATTCAACGAAATGGTGCCCGAGGGCATTTCGCCGCGCTTTCCCGCCGCTAGGTCCGCCTTCAAACGGGCCAGGGACGCCAGGGAAGACTCCGCCGGTTTCCGGCTCCCGGCAGCGCCGGACTTCTCCGGCTTCGCGGGGACGAGAGCGGAACCGGCGGGTTTGGCCGCCGCAGGTGCGGGTCCCTTTTCCACCGCCTCGCTGCCGCCGTTCGCGGCCTGAGGGGGGACCGCCTTCGCGGCTTGCATGTCCTTGAATTTCCCCCAGCCGATGGCGGCGAGCGCGACGGCGGCCGCGACCATGAAAAGACCCT
>CBFGVD010000146.1:0-7744 GCA_965651965.1 uncultured Verrucomicrobiaceae bacterium
AGACGTCGAGCGAGGACACAGGTTCGTCGCACACCATGAAGGCGGGATTGTTCACAAGTGCGCGCGCGATGCAGATACGCTGGCACTGGCCGCCGGAGAACTGGTGCGGCCGCCTGTCCAGCGCGGCGTCGGCGTCGATGCCGACCGCCGTCAGCGCTTCGCGCACGCGCCGCAGGCGCTCGCTGCCGTCCCTCACACCGGCGATGACCAGCGGCTCGGCCACGATGTCGCGGATGCGGCGGCGTGGATTGAGCGACGATACCGGATCCTGAAAGACGATCTGCATGGCCGGTCGCAGGGGCAGCATGTCGCGAAAGGAGAGCCGCGTGAGCTCCTGGCCGCGAAAGCTGACCGTGCCGCTCGCCGCCTGTTGAAGCTGGAGCAGCGCGCGCCCCGTCGTCGATTTGCCGCAGCCGGACTCGCCGACCAGTCCCAGCGTCTCGCCCTTGCGGACATCGAAGCTGACCCCGGCGACAGCGGCGAAGCGGCCCGCCCCCCTGCCGTATTCCTTTGACAATACCGGCCTGAGCCTGCGGCCCGGCTTCCTGCGCCGGGTGAAAAACCTGGAGGACTGGATGCTGCGCACCCGCAGCGCCCAGTTCATACGGCTGAAGGACGATGCCTTCGCCCTCCTGGTGGACGAGATGAAGAAGGCGAAGCTCCAGCCGGACCTGCGCGGCTCGACACCGGGAAAGATCGCCACCGCCTTCCTGACCGCCTTGCAAGGGCGGGACCTGCCCTCCGCCCTGGCGATGGCGGGCGGTCTGGAAAGCCCCCGGCCCGCGGATTTCGACGAAACCTGCCAGGTTCTTTCCCGCATCCTGCGGCAGAAGCGGATCACCCATCCCGGGTGGCGGCTGCTTGCAGCCCCGGAGGCCGCCCGTACCGTGGTGCTGGAGCAGCAGGACGGCGCGGGGGGTCTGGTGAGCATCGCCGGCATCGACCCCGCGGAAAATTTCGAGCTGAGGCCGCAGGTGCGGGTCGTGCATTTGCCCTTCGCCCGTTCGGACTCCGGCGTCTGGCAGATCCGCTTGCCGCGCGAGTTGCTGTCCCCTGCCGTACGCCGGAAGGCCCCGGGGAGCGAAGCGGAAAGCGATCCGGTGGATGCGGAGCTGATCGCCTCGCTACCGGGGAAGCTGGCAGCCCTCAGCGATGCGAAAGGCGGGGAAACCGCCATGGCGGCCGCGGAAGACCTCGCCGCGGCGCTGGGGTCGCCTTCTTTCGCCGCGGTGTGCGGGCGTATGGATCTGGCCGGGGATCCCCCATCCGCCCTGGAGGGCATGGGGCGGGCGGCGGTGTTGTGGCAGCGGCTCCACCGGCCCCGGGATTCGGCCGCGCCGATATTGCTGGAAGTCCATGAGTCCGGCGGGGAGGCCTGCGCGCTGATCCAGATCTTTTCCGCGCGGAATCCGCTCGAAGCCGCGATCGAGACGGTCTTCCTCCGCCGCGGGAAAAGCGGCGGCTGGCTCGCCCTCCCCGGATTCTCCGGGAAAGAGACGCTGCTCCGCTTGGAAAAGAACCGCGAGATCGGCGGGTGGCTGGGGCCGCGCTTGGACGAGCTCGAGAAAGATTGGTCCGCCGGCGTGCTGACCAAGATCGGCGGCATCCCCGCGGATTCCGCCCCGCCGGAAGATGAGGCTCGCGGAATCGTGGAGGCATGGCGCAAGGCGGTCGCGGAAGGCGACGGCGTGCGCCTGCTGTCGCTCTCCGCCTGCTTCGACGACAAAACCGGGACCACCCGCATGCTCCAAAACTGCGGCTACGAACTGGTAGGCCGCCAGGCGAGCAAAGTCCTGACCGTCCACCGGGGCGGGCGCTGGGCGGCGGTCTCCCTGCGCGTGGCACCCGCCGAGGGAGACGATTCCGCGGATGCCTATCCCCTGGTGGTGGTGGCCGCCACGCCCGCGGGCCCGCGCGTGCTGCCGGAGCTCGATCTCTACGATCCCCTCACCCGGAGCCGGGAATTCCTGAACCGCAGAACCTGGGAGCGGGTGGCCGCGCGTCTGCCGGAGGGTGCCCGCACCGAGCTGGAATCGATTTTCGAAAAACACCGCACCCTTTCCGCCGCCGACCGCGAGCGGCGTTCCGAACCCACCGAATGAGCGATCTTATCTCCGCCCGCCGCACCGCCCGCCTCCTGGAAGATGCCGTCCGCACCGTGGTGCGGGGCCAGGATGCCGCCCTCCGCAATATCCTCGCCTGCCTGGCGGCCGGCGGCCACGCCCTGGTGGAGGACGTGCCCGGCACCGGCAAGACCACCTTGGCCAAGGCCATCGCCCGCTCGGTCGGCGGGGTCGGTTTCAAGCGCGTCCAGTTTACCCCGGATCTGCTGCCGGGGGATATCCTCGGTGTCTCGATTTTCGATCCCCGCAGCCAGGAATTCCGCTTCCGGCCCGGCCCGGTCTTCGCCGACATCCTGCTGGCGGATGAAATCAACCGCGCCTCCCCCCGCACCCAGTCCGCGCTGCTGGAGGCCATGGCCGAGCGCCAGGCGACCATCGATGGCGAGCGCCACGATCTCGACGGGCTCTTCTTCGTCATCGCCACCCAGAACCCGGTGGAATTCCGCGGCACCTACCCGTTGCCGGAGGCCCAGATGGACCGTTTCATGATCCAGAGCCGCCTCGGCTACGTGACGCCGGAGGAAGAGCGAGCCATCCTCTCCGACCAGATCGACCGCCATCCGGTGGACCTGCTGGAGCCCGTGGTGGACCGCGATCAACTGGTGGGCTTGTTGGAGGCCACCCGCAGCGTCCGCATCAGCGAGGAACTGCGCGGCTACATCGTGGACATCGTGTCCTCCACCCGCGGGCGGGACGAGGTCCAGCTCGCCGCCAGCCCGCGTGCCTCGCTCGCGCTGATGAAGATGGCGCAGGCGCTTTCGCTTTTCGAAGAACGGGATTTCGTCGTGCCGGAGACCATCCAGGCGGTGGCGGCGGATGTGATCGCGCACCGCATGGTGATCGCGCCGGAAGCGAAGCTCTCCGGAGTGACGGGCCGGCAGGTAGTGGCGGACATCCTTGCGGAGATCCCCGTGCCGGTCTGACCCGGGGAGTGCACGCCTCCTCGCGTGTCTCTTCCGTCCAGATTGACCTCTCAAGCTCCAACAGGGAGGGTCGTCCGCAGCAGCACGGCATCCTCCTCCGCGGCCACTTCTCCATTCCCCTTCGGCAGGAGAAAGAAATCCCCCTTCCCGAAGCGCATGCTGCCGCAGCGGACGGCGCCCTCCGCCACGGAGAAGATCGAGAAACGCTCCGGCTCCCGGTTGCCCGTCTTCTCCCCGGCCTGCAGCTCCAGTTTCTCCACGCGGAAGTATTCGCATTCCGCGATCACGGTCCCGCGCGCCTCGTCCATGCCGGGCTCGAAATCGTTGAAATCGATGCTCGCCAGGGATTCCTCCACATGGAGCTCTCGCGGTTTCCCGTCCAGGCCCGTGCGGTTCCAATCGAAGACGCGGTAGGTGGTGTCGCTGTTTTGCTGGATCTCGTGGATCAGAAACCCGGCCCCGATGGCATGCAGGCGGCCGGAAGGGATGAAAATCGACTCCCCGGCATGCGGTTCGATGGCGTGAACGAGTTCCGCTACCGTTCCATCCGCGATGGCCCGCTCGAAATCATCCCTGCTCCGGTCATTTTTCAGACCCACGTAGAGTTTCGCCCCCGGGTCCGCCCCGGCGATGTACCACATCTCCGTCTTCGGCTCGCCGCCGAGCTCTCCCGCCAGATGCACCGGCGGATGGACCTGGATGGAGAGGTCCTGGCGCGCGTCCAGCACCTTGATCAGGATCGGGAAACGCGGGCTCTCCGGCAGCCCGGCACCGAAAATTTCTTCCCGGTGGGAGGTCCACAGCTCGTGCAGGCTGGCACCGGAGCGGGAGCCGCCGCGAACGATGGATTGCTCGTTCTCCCGGTCCACCACTTCCCAGGATTCGCCGTAAGGTGCGGCCTCCGGCAGGGTGCGGCCGTACTGGCGTTCCAATTCGCGCCCTCCCCAGACGCGCTGCATGTAGATCGGCTCGAATACGATAGGTTCCACGGCCGGGACCATGCCTCCGGATCCGGAATGCGCAAAGCCCCGGCTGCGGCACGGCGTCGGGAAAAGTCATGGAAGGCCGGATTATTAAGGAGATCCGTATTTTACGGCTTCCGAAATCGATCTTGCCCGTGGGGCTCTTGGGGGGGATGCTGGCCGGGGGAAGAATCCGGCATGGCAAAGAGTGACAACCGCAAGCGGGGCGAGGTGCCCGAAGCCCCCCGATGGTCCAACGAGGTCATCGGGATCATCCTGATTTGCGCCGGGCTGCTCGCCTTCCTTTCGGTGGTGTCCTTCACCACCGACGACCTGCCTTCGGATTGGGGGAACTGGGCGGAAATTTTCGGCAAGGACAGCCACAACCTGATCGGCGGCGTGGGGGTGGCGCTCGGCTTCATCCAGGTCTCGCTCTTCGGCGCGGCGGGCTACATGGTGCCGGTGGCGCTGATCTGGTTCGGCGTGGTGAAGCTCGTGTTCGACGGGCGCTTGTGGCCGCGCACGATGATCGGCTTCATCGTGCTCGCGCTCAGCGGTGCCGCCTTCATGCATGCGTTGAACGGCGGGGAGCGCGTGGACATTTCCCGGCATGCGGGCGGGATGATCGGCCACCTGCTGGGCAATCATGTCTTCCTGCCCCTGCTGAGCCGGATCGGCTCGATGCTCTTCCTGGGCGCTGCCTATCTGGTCGCGCTGATCCTCCTGACCGGCCAGCCGCCGGTGAAATTCATGAAGGGGGTGTACGGCCTGATCCTGGCGGGCATCGCCCGCTATCGCGAACGGCGGGAGGAAGCCGCCCTCCAGGCCAGCAGGGCGGATCTGCGCGATACGGAACGCGAAAAGGAACGCGAACGCCGCCGCAAGGAACGGGAAACCGCCAAAGCCGCCGCGGAGCCCCCCGCCGCTGCCGATCCCCAGCAGGAACTGCCCCTCCGCGAAACGCCCGCCCCGCAGATCATCGATGCCTCCCAGCGCCGCGTGGAAGCGCCGAAACCGGGGGACAAGCCCTTCGAGCGGAAGTCCCCGAGCCATCTTTCCCTTTCGGTCGCCGGGTTCGAGGACTACGAATTGCCGGGTTTCGACCTGCTCGATGCCGTCGAGGAGGCGGAAGCCCCGGAGGCGAACCGGGATGAACTCCTGGCCACCCAGCGCACGATCATCGACACCCTGCGCGCTTTCGGCATCGAGGTCACGCCGGGAGACATCACCCGCGGCCCGACCATCACGCGCTACGAGATCTATCCCTCCACCGGCCTGCGGGTGTCCCGCATTTCCCAGCTCGAAGCGGACATCGCCCGCGCCACCTGCGCGGAGCGGATCAACATCCTGGCCCCGATCCCGGGGAAGGACACCGTGGGCATCGAGCTGGCGAATTCCCAGAAGGTCTCCGTGCCGTTGCGGGAACTGCTGCAGGACCCGGAATTCCGTTCCGCGAAGAAGAAGATCCCGCTCGCGCTCGGGAAGGACGTTTACGGCAAGACGGTGATCGGCGACCTGGCCGCGATGCCCCACCTGCTGGTCGCGGGGGCGACGGGCTCGGGCAAGTCGGTGTGCATCAATTCGATCATCGCCTCGATGCTCTTCAAGTTCGGCCCCGACGAGCTGCGCTTCATCATGGTGGACCCGAAGGTGGTGGAGATGCAGATGTACAATAAGCTGCCCCACCTCGTCGTCCCCGTCGTCACCGATCCGAAGAAAGTCGTGGCGGCGCTGAAGTGGGTGGTGAACGAAATGGAGAAGCGCTACCGGGTCTTCGCGAAGACCGGCGTGCGCAATTTCGACTCCTTCAACCACCGCGTGCGCCCCGAGAAGGCAGAGGCCGCCGCGGAGGAAGCGAAGGACGACACGCCGCCGTGGAATGCGGACGAAGAGGTGGACATGGAGTCCATCGAATCCATCGCCGCCGCGCTGGAATCCGGCGAACTCGGTCCCGAGGCGGAGGAGGACGAACTGCCGATCGGGGAAGAAAAGATCCCGGACCGCTACCCCTACATCGTGGTCCTCATCGACGAGCTCGCGGACCTGATGCAGACGGCTCCCGCGGACGTGGAAATGTGCATCGCCCGCATCGCGCAAAAGGCGCGCGCCGCCGGCATCCACCTGATCATCGCCACCCAGACACCGCGGGCGGACGTGGTGACCGGCATCATCAAGGCGAACATTCCCTGCCGCATCGCCTTCCAGGTGTCCTCCCAGCTCGACTCCCGGGTCATCCTGGATAGCAAGGGGGCCGAGAAACTCGTCGGCAAGGGGGACATGCTCTACTTGCCGCCCGGCTCGGCCAAACTGGAGCGCTCCCAGGGTGCTTTCGTTTCGGACGAGGAAGTGGAGCGCCTCGTCGATCACTGCTCCGCGCAGGCGGAACCGAACTTCGAGACCGACATCCAGCGTTCCATCGACAGCGGCGGGGACGATGGCGAGGACGAGGACGACATTTCCCCGGCGGACGAGGATCTCATCATGAAGTGCATCGAGGTCGCGCGGCAGGAACAGAAGTGCAGCACCTCCCTGCTCCAGCGGCGGCTGCGCCTGGGCTACACCCGCGCCGCCCGCATGGTGGACATCCTGGAAGCCCGCGGCGTGGTCGGCCCGGGGGACGGCGCGAAACCGCGCGAGGTGTATTTGAAATAGCGGCTCCGGTGACGATTCCGTCGCCCCGCGGCGTTCCCGCCAAAAGGAATTGGGATTTCGTCGATTCCCGGGCCTCGACCTCGCGGCCCGCCCGGGCCGATCATCGGCCATGCAGCCGCGCGGTACATGGATGGGAAAACTCGTTCGCGAGCCGCTGCTTCATTTCGCCCTCGCCGCCGTGCTGATCGGCGGGCTCCATCGCTGGCACGCGCGGAATTCCTTGCCGGAGATCCGGGTGACGCGGGAGCAGGCGGACGCCCTGGCCCGCGACCTGGAGCTCCAGACCGGCCGCAAGCCGGACAAGGAGGAACGCGCCGCCTTGATCTCCCAACACGTCGCGGAGGAGATCCTCTTCCGCGAGGCGCTGAAGGAGGGCCGGGAACAGGACCCGCGCGTACGCCGCTTGCTCGCGCTCTCCCTGCGGGAGGCGCTGGAGCCCGTGATTCCCGATCCCACCGACGCCCAGTTGGAGGAACTGCGGGCGCAGGACCCGGCGGCCTTCCGCTTTCCCGCGGGCGCGAGCTTCTCCCACGTTTCGTTTCCTTCCGCGGATGAAGTTCCTGCGGGTCTGCTGGAGAAACTCCGCGCCGGGGAAAAGCCCGCCTCCGCACCGGGCATGCACTTGCCCGATCCGCTCCCGCAGACCTGGATGCCGCAGATCGAGCGGATGTTCGGCAGCGGCTTCGCGGAGGCCCTGGCCGCGTGCAAGCCGGGAGAATGGACCGGGCCGCTGGCTTCCGCCCGCGGGGTCCATTTCGTGAAAATCCTGAACTACGCGCCGCCGCGGGACATGCCGCTGGAGGCGGTGCGCCCCGCGCTGGCGACGAAGTGGATCACGGAACGGCAGAAAGCCGCGGTCTCCGCCAAGGTGGAGGAAATGAAAAAGGGCTACCGCATCCGCCTGCCGGATGAACCCCGCGATGTGCCATGAACAGGCCGGGATTCATCCCCCTTTGGCTCGTGCTGCTCGCCTGCTGGCTGGCGGCAGCGGCCGTGCAGGCCCACGATCCCGGGCTGCTGACGCTGAAGTTCGAGGAGCTGGACGCCGGCCTCGTCGTCCGGGGTGGTCTGGTCTTCGAGGGGC
>CBFGVD010000147.1:0-7722 GCA_965651965.1 uncultured Verrucomicrobiaceae bacterium
ATCAGCTCGGCGTTGATGATCTCGATGTCGCGGATGGGGTCCACGCTGCCGAGCTCGTGGATGATGTCGTCGTTCTCGAAGCAGCGGACGACCTGGACGATGGCATCCGTCTCGCGGATGTTGGCGAGGAACTGGTTGCCCAGGCCCGCGCCTTCGGAGGCGCCTTTGACCAGGCCGGCGATGTCCACGAACTCGATGGCGGTGGGGACGAGCTTCTGGGAGCCGGAGATTTTCGAAAGCACGGCCAGCCGGGAATCCGGCACGGTCACGATACCGACGTTCGGGTCGATCGTGCAGAAGGGATAGTTCGCCGCCTCCGCCTTGCGGGTGCGGGTGACGGCATTGAAGAGAGTGGACTTCCCGACATTCGGAAGCCCGACGATTCCGGCTTTCAGCATGGCGCGGGGAGGGTTAGGGCAAGCCCGGCGCTCCGCCAAGGTCCGAATGCGGGGGTGGCCGCGGATTTTCCTCCCACAGCCGCCGCTTGCGCGTAAGATGCTGCTAGTGAAGAACAGGCCCCCGCCGGACTTCGCGGCCCCCCCCGCAGCCACGGATCTCAGTCTCCCTCCCGCAAAATGGCCCCACGTCATGCCGCGGCCGGAGGTCCGTATCGTCGCCGCATACCTGGTCCTTGCCAGCATCTGGGTGCTCGGCTCGGACCACTTGCTCCACCGCCTGCTACCGGAGGGGTCCCCCTACATGCAATCGCTGAAGGGGATCAACTTCGTCATCACCACCGGGGTGCTGCTTTATTTCGTCCTGCGCCGCGCCTACCGCGGCTGGCGGCACGCGGAGCGGGAGCAGATGGAGCTGATTTCCCGCGTGAGCGAGGCCTTCCGCCACCTGTCCACGCGCGTGGAGAGCCTGCGGGAGGCGGATCGCACGCGGATCTCCCGGGAGCTGCACGATCAGCTCGGCCAGGCCCTCACCGGGCTGAAGCTGGACCTGCGCTGGGTGGAAAACCGCATCGAGCAGCGGGAGGACCGCCACCTGAATCCCGCCACCGACCGGCTGGTGGAAGCCCAGGAGCAGGTGGACGAGCTGATCCGCACCGTGCAGCGCATCTCCACCGACCTGCGGCCGGACACGCTGGACAACCTGGGCCTGCCGGAGGCGCTGGGCGAAGAGGCGGAACGCTTCCTGCTCCGCACCGGCGTGCCCTGCGAAATCCAGGTGGACGGCCTCTCCGGCGAGATTCCGCCGGAGACGGCCACGGCGGCCTTCCGGATCTTCCAGGAAGCCCTCACCAATGTGGCGCGCCACGCGCGGGCCTCCCGCGTGGCGGTGGAGTGTTCCGCCGCGGGCGGCGAGCTCAGGCTGGCGATCCGGGACGACGGCCGGGGGATCGACCCGGCGGCGGTGAAGAACCCGGAATCCCTGGGCCTGCTGGGGATGCGGGAGCGGGCGCTGCTCTCCGGCGGCAGCCTTTCCGTGACAGCCGGGGAAAACGGAGGCACCACGGTGGAAGCGAGGTTACCATTCCAAAGGGGCGAACCATGAAAATCCTCATCGCGGACGATCACGAGCTGATCCGGCACGGGCTGCGCGGGCTGCTGCGGGAGCACTTCCCGGAGGCCCGGATCGCGGAAGCGGCGACCGCGAAGGAAGCGGTTGCGGCGGCGCTGGAGGGGGGCTGGGACCTCGCCCTGGTGGATATCAACATGCCCGGCCGCAGCGGCTTGGAACTGATCCGGGACCTGCGGCAAATGCACCCCGCGCTGCCGGTGCTGGTGGTCAGCGCGCATACGGAAGAGGACTTCGCCCTCCGGGCTCTGAAGCTGGGTGCGGCGGGCTATGTCTCGAAGCTCAGCGCGGCGGACATCCTGGTGGCCGCGGTGAAGAAGGTCCTCTCCGGCGGGCGCTACGTGAGCCCCGCGGTGGCGGAAAAGCTCGCCCAGGCCGCCGCGGAGGGCTGGTCCGGCACGCCGCACGAGAATCTCTCCCACCGGGAGATGCAGGTGCTCCAGATGATCGCCACTGGCAAGACCATCAAGGAGATCGCCGCGGAGCTCGCGTTGAGCGAAAAGACCATCGCCACCTACCGCAGCCGCATCTCGGAGAAGCTCGGCCTTTCCACGAACGTGGAGCTCACCCGCTACGCCATGCAGCACGGCCTGGTGGAGTAGCCGCGCGCGGGCGGGCGGCGGGGGGAGGGGACACGGGCGGCCCCGCCGCCGCACCTCGAATCAGCGCGCGGCGGGGCCTTGGACCCCGTTTCTCTCAGGGAATGGTCACGGTGAGGCGGGCGAAGAGCTTGTCCCCCTGGGCCAGGGCGCGCGGCACTTTCACCGTGATCGCGTCCAGCCCCGGGCCGAAGCCGTCTTCCACCGTCTCCACCACCACGGGCGTGGCCGCGGGCGAACCGGCCGCGGCCGTCTCCCAGCCGCCCAGGTCGGAGCCGTACTGCACCACCGGCCCGTAGAGCGCGGAGCTATCCCGGCGCGGGAAGTTGAAGACGAAGTATTCTCCCTCCACCGTGCCCAGCGGCATCAGATCGTGGTCGCCGCTTTCCGTGGGGTCGGCACCGATCACGAACTCGATCGCGTTGGCGATGCCGTCCTGATCCGGGTCCGCGCCGGAGAGCGCGTCCTCGCCGGCCAGGCTGTAACCGGCCGCCCAATCGCCGTACGGGTTCACCCCGCTTTTCAGCAGGAAAACCCCGCCGCTCAGGTAGCTCAGGTCGTAGCCCGCGGGCGTGCCGGTCACACTGGCGAAAGTGCCGGTCACGCCGCCTGCCGTGGCCACGGGATAGACATCCGCCGTGAGCGCGCCGCCGAGCGCGGTGAAATTCAGCGCGGCACCGGTGACATCCAGCGTCCCGGCCACCGCGAGCGTATCGATCGCCGCGGGCGCGCTGCCGTCGTACTCGATCTCCAGGGTGCCGCCGATCACGGCGCTGCCCGCGGAGAAAGTGCCGATGGAATTCCCCGGTGCGAGGGTGGTGCCCGCCGCGGTGGAGAGCCCGCCCGCCAGGGAGCCGCCGCCCTTCAGCGTGCCCTGCGTGACGGTGAACATGCCGGTCACCGCGGAGTTGCCGTCCAGGACCAGCGTGCCTTCCCCGATTTTCTCCAGCGTCCGGGAGGCTTCGTTTTCCACCAGGTTGGAGGCGATGGTCAGGTCGTCCGCCGCCGGGCCGTCCTCGACGAAGAGCGTCACGTCGCCGAAGAAATTCACCGTGCCGCCCGTGATCGCGGAGCCGGTGCCGGACTCCCCGGCCGCGAGCACGCCGCCGTACATCCGCAGGTCGTTCGTCTCGATCTCCACCGTGCCGCCGAAGAGCACCAGATTCGCCGCATCCAGGTATTGCTCCGCCTTCAGCACCCACAAGGAGCCTTCTTCCAGGGTGATGGCGGGTTGGTTGAAAGCCGCACCCAGGCCGCCGAGAGAGTGGACGTTCGTCTCCAGGGAAGCGCCGCCTTCCACCGTAATGGTGCCCGCGGCGGGGCCGAAGAAGCTCTCCGCCCAGGAGCCGCCGGTTGCCAGCAGGGTCGTGCCGCTCGCGATGACGATGTTCCCTTCGTTCCCGCCTTCGGACATCGTCACCGGTGCCGAGCGGTCCAGCAGGATGCTGCCGCCGCCGGAAATCGCGCTGCCCAACAGCGCCTCGCCGGTGCCGGTCAGGGACAGATTCCCGTCGTTTGCTACAGCCGTCGCGAAGGTGCTGCCCGCGGGAAGCATCAGCTCAAGTTCCGAGCCGCCCGCCACGAAGACGGAGGCATCCGGAGAAAGCGAACCGGTGGTCCCGTCCCCCAGCGTCACCTTGCCGCCGGCGATCAGCAATTCGCCGGTGAAAACATGGTCCCCGGTCAGCGCGAGAGCGGCGGCCCCGGTCTTCAGGATACCCGTGCTGCCGGTGATCGCATCCCCCGTGAGGCTGTAGTCCAGCGTCTCGTTGTTGAACTCGATCGAGAGCGGGGCCTTGTCCCCGGAGATCGCGACCGTGCCGGTGGCGGCGGTGTCGTCGAATTTCACCATGTCAAAGGGCTGGTAGCTCGTCGGCGTGCCGCCGCTTTCCAGGGTCCAGTTCGTGCTGGTGCCGGTGTCCCAGGTGGCGCTGGAGGGGCTGCCCGCCCACACCACCGGCTCCGGCGCGGTGTAGATCACATCCACGGAGCTATCCTCCACGTTGTCCACCAGGGTCAGGCCCAGGCGGCTGCTGCCGGTGGGTGCCAGCGCCAGGCCCGCGAAGCCCGAGCCGCCGATGGTGCCCTTGTAATCGATCAGCTTGTAGGTGCCGCTCTCCGTGTCCAGGGAAGGGATGATCGCGATCTGGTGCGTGGCGGCGGTGCTCAGGCCGCCGGGGGTGCCGATTTCCGCGAGGTCGATGCCCGGCCGGAATTCCGAGACCAGCCCCGCGCCCAGGGCGGCCTCCGCGAAGATATCGTCCCCCGTTTGCACCAGTTTGTCCGGCACCACGAATTCCTCGATGATCACGGCGGAAATGGACGTGCGGTTGTCCCCCTGCCGCGGCTGGCCCTGGATCGTACAGGTCGCCCCGGAAATGCCGGAGAGCTTCCAGTAATTCCCGCGCTGCCCGGTGGCAGGCTTGATCCGTTTCCATTCCTGCCCCGCGGCCAGCCAGTGATTGAAGGCGGGAGCGGTGCCGGGACTCGTCTCCGTGACGAAGCTGGAGCCGGTCCAATAGCCGACCGGGCTGCTCGCCTGGATCAGCGTGGAGTAGGGGGTCGTGCGCCCGGCGTCGATGCCGTTGGCGTGGTGGGAGGCGATCGTCGCCTGCGGCAGCGCGGAGGGGTAGATGGCCACTTCATCCATCGAGCCCACGAAGCCCCAGCCTCCGTAGCCCCGATTTCCGATGATGACCGGCGCGGCGTAGTTCGTGATCAGCGCCTCCGCGGCGGTGGCGTCCAGCACTTCCGTGCCATTGACGTAGATGGAGATGTTCAGCGTGCTGCTGTCGTAGGTCACGGCCACGTGTTGCCAGCTTCCCGCGGTGATGGCCCCGGCCGGGGTGGTGGCCGTGGTGGTGTAGAAGACGCTGCCGCCCGCGGGTCCCGTGCCGCCTACCAGGAAGGTGAGCGCATCCCCGTTCTGGCGCAGGGCCCAGCCGCTGCGGTCGTCCCCGTTGCCGGGGTTCTCCCCGTTGATCATGGCCTGTATGAGTATGCGGTTCCCCGCTGTCAGGTCCGTGGGATTGATCCAGCACTCCACCGTGAAGGATCCGGCCGGATTCAGCGCCGCGGCATAGGGGATCCGGGTGCTCTGGGCGGCATAGGAAAATGCCGGATCGCTGCTTCCCGCCAGGGCTCCGGGAGTCACGCCCACCGTGCCGGTGTTCAGCGTGGAATCCCCGGCGTCCCCGGTGCTGCCGGAGTTGTCGAGCTGGTTCTGCGGCGTCGGGAAGACCCAGTTGCCGTTCACGTTGAAGTCCGCGGTGGTGTATTCCGTGCCGCCGCCCTGGTCGCTACCCACGATGCCGTACACATTGTAGCGCGCCCAGGGGATGTTCGTCAGGCTGATGCCCGGCCCGCTGCCGCCGTCGTCCAGATAGCCCACCACGATGCGGGCATTCTCCGAACCGGTGCCGGAGCCGTTCGACCAGGTGTTGCTGGAGTTCCAGGAAATCGCGGCGGACGTGGCGGCCCCGGTATCGTCCACCAGGGCGGTTTCGCTTCCCGATGCGGGGGCCCCTTCGGCGTTGGAATCGTTCCAAAAGCTGCTGTTCAGAGGACCCTTGGGCGTGACGCTATCCAACTGCTGGTTATCAGCGTTTTGTGAGAAATTGTAGGAAATCGAGCCGGCCCGGGCGGCATGCATGGCCAAGCCCAGGGTAAAGGCGGTAGCCCCCAAGAGGGCACGGGAAGTAAGGTTTTTCGAGGTTTTATGAGAATTCATGACAACAACTGACGCCAATATCAAAAATTCCCA
Organism: uncultured Verrucomicrobiaceae bacterium; assembly: GCA_965651965.1. Classification (GTDB taxonomy): domain Bacteria; phylum Verrucomicrobiota; class Verrucomicrobiia; order Verrucomicrobiales; family Akkermansiaceae; genus Haloferula. The sequence continues at coordinate 5,887 of CBFGVD010000147.1, forward strand.
TCGATACAATCAGAAAAAGGCATTTATGGACTAATAAAGTGATCCAAGATGAATCGGAGACATGCCAAGGCTGTCTGACAAAAACGCCGTTTCATGGATAAAACCGCGCATCCCGGGCACGGGGGATGGCGGATTGTACATCATAAGAATCGACACCCGTGTCTCCACGGCGGCCCCGGCAAGCGGCGCCAAGCGCAAAAAAGAAGCCGGTGGCATGTGCCACCGGCTTCACGGAGAGGAGAAATAAATGGTAGGGATACGGAAGCTTACTTCGCCTGGCGCGCGCTGGCCTTCAGGCGCAGGGCATTCAGGGCGATGAAGCCGGTGGCGTCGTCCTGATTGTAGGCTTCTTCCTGGCCGCCCTCCATGGTGGCGACGGCTTCCGAGTAGAGGCTGTGCGGGCTCTTGCGTCCGGCGTTCATCACGTTGCCCTTGTAGAGCTTCACCCGCACTTCGCCGGAGACGGTCTGCTGGGTCTGCGTGACCAGGGCCTGGATCGCTTCCCGCTCCGGGGCGAACCAGAAGCCGTTGTAAACGAGCTGGGCATATTTAGGGATGAGGCCGTCGCGGATGAACATGGCCTCGCGGTCCACGGTCAGGGCCTCCAGGTCGCGGTGGGCGGCGAGCAGGATCGTGCCGCCCGGGGTCTCATAGACGCCGCGCGATTTCATCCCGACGAAGCGGTTCTCCACGATGTCCACCCGGCCCACTCCGTTCCGGCCGCCGAGGAGATTCAGCACGCGCATGATACCGTAGGGGGTGAAGAGCGCGTAGCCGTCCTTCTGGCCGGTCGCCTTCACGTCGCCGAGTCCGGCCACGATGGCGTCCAGATTGTCGTGCTTGAGGCCGATGGCGTTGCCCTTGTCGAAAAGGATCTCCACATACTCCGGGGTGTCCGGGGCGTCCTCCGGAGCCACGGAGAGGACGTACATCTCGCGGTCCGCGGGGGTGGTGGCGTCGTACCACGGATCTTCCAGCATGCCGGCCTCGAAGGAGATGTGCAGGAGATTGCGGTCCATCGAGTAGGGCTTTTTCATGGAAGCCTTGATCGGGATATTGTGGGCCTCCGCATAGGCGATCATCTCCGAGCGGCCGGGGAATTGGGCGCGGAAGGAAGCATCCCGCCAGGGGGCGATGCACTTCACGTTCGGGGCCAGGGAGGCGGCGGAAAGCTCGAAGCGCACCTGATCGTTGCCCTTGCCGGTGGCGCCGTGGGCGATCGCATCCGCCCCTTCCGCGAGCGCAACATCCAGCATGCCCTTGGCGATGCAGGGGCGGGCGATGGAGGTGCCGAGCAGGTAGCGGCCCTCGTAGATGGCCCCGGCCTGGATCATCGGGAAGATGAAATTTGCGGCGAAGTCCTCCTTCAGGTCGCCGATGAAGCACTTGGAGGCACCGGTGGTCAGGGCCTTTTCCTCCAGGCCGTCCAGTTCGTCGCCCTGGCCGACATCCGCGCAATAGGCGATGATTTCTGCGTTGTACTTCTCCTTCAGCCAGAGAAGCAGCACGGAGGTGTCGAGCCCCCCGGAATATGCGACGACGATTTTCATGGCGGCGGGAGGACAGCATGGCGGGCAGGGGGGAGCAAGTAGCGAGTGGGGTGCGGCGGCGGGAAAATCCGGCCGGGGCGGCGGGCCGGTCCTTGCTACTTGCTAGCCGCCGGGCGCTCCTCTCTATTCCGCCCGTGTTCGCGACTTACGTGCATGACCTGAACCCGGTGTTGATCCGTTTCACGGATGCGATCCAGCTCCGCTGGTACGGCCTGGCTTACCTGGCGGCTTTCGTGGTCGCCGCCTGGCTTTTGAACGTGCTGGCGAAACGCAAGCTCTGGGTGCT
>CBFGVD010000148.1:0-7719 GCA_965651965.1 uncultured Verrucomicrobiaceae bacterium
AGGAGAACGAACGTTGCGACGTGCTTGCCGTGGCCGCCGCGACCAAACGGGATCTGCCGGAGGATGCGGGCTACGAGGGCTGAGTGCTTCCCTTTCCTACGCCTTCGCCCCGATCATCTTCCGCCGGTAGGCCTCGTCGAGGCGCCCGTCGATTCGCGCGACGTCTTCTTCCGGCAGGAAATTCGGCCCTCCGGCGGCGAAGCTGCCCAGCAGCACGCGCGCCCACTTGTCCAGCATCAGCATGATGTTCAGCACTTCCTTGCTGCTGGAGCCGAGCGCGACGGGGCCGTGGTTTTCCATCAGGGCCACCTTCGGCGGCTTGCCGTGCTCCGTACGGAAGCGGGCCAGCCCCTCCCGCACCGCGAGGGCGAGGTCGAGGCCGGGATTCACATAGGGCAAGGCGAGGACGTGGCGGCCGCAGACCACGATCGCATCCGGGCAGACGTGTCTCAGGAAAGGCTTGGCTCCCTGTGCGCTGGCGAGGATGGAAAGCACGGAAGTGGTATGGGTGTGGCCGGTCCACATCACCCCCGGCTCCCGCAGGCAGAGGGAATGCAGGAAAGTTTCCACGGAGGGTTTCTTGTGGCCGGGATCCGCCAGACATGCCACCAGCCCGTCCTCGATCTCCTGCTCGGTGACGTTTTTCCGGTTCAGCAGTTCGTCCACCTTGGCATGGGAGACGCGGGAGAGGCCTTCTTCCGTGAGCGTGCCCAGCGAGGTCCCGGAGGCTTTCACAAGGAAGCTGCCGTCGCCCAGGTCGGTGGAGGTGTTTCCTTCGCCGAGGATGGCAAGCTGGCGGTCCTCCCGGCCGAGTTCGCGGGAAAGATGGACGAGTTCCTGGGCGGCGTTCATGGGGTCAGCGCGGTTGCTTCGCGTGCATCGCCTCGCGGAAGCGGGAGGGCGGCACGCGGTGGATGGATTTGAAAACGCGGGAAAAATGAAAGGGATCCGGAAAACCCGTGGCATGCGCCGCCTCCTTCACCGAGGCCCCCTCCTCCAGCAGCAGGGAAGCCGCGTGCTGCATCCGCAGGCGGGTGAGGAATTGGTAGGGACTCTCGTCGTGAAAGCGCGCGAAAAGGCGGCAGAGGTACGGCGCGTCCAATCCCGAAGCCGTGGCGACCGCTTCCAGCGAGCCGAATTCGAGGAAGCGGCTCTCGATCAGCTCCTTCGCGCGGGCGAAGGTGGCGAAGGCCCGGGTGTCCGTGCTGCGGGCGTCCACGGCGTCCTCCCGGCACATCAGGAGTAACTGTTGCACGATCACCGTGGACAGGGGCCGGGAAAACTTCGAGTCCCTCAGTCCCCGCTCGATCAGGGTATCGAAAGCCCGGCGGATCGGCTCGGCCTTCAGGCACTGGGAGATCATCCCCGGCCGGAGATCGTGCTGGTCCAGGAAAGCCGCCGCTTCCGGGCCGGAGAACCCGGCGAAATACTTCACCAGCGGCTTCTCCGGATCGGTCTCGATGCGGTGAGGCATGCCCGGCCCGTAGAGGAAGAAAACGCCGGGCTTCAGGATTGATTCCGTGTCCCCCAAGCGGACCCTTCCCCGCCCGCCGTGAACGAATTCCAGCAGGAACCAGGGAAAACTCCCGCGGTCGATGCGGTAGTCCGCACGACAGCGCTCCAGGCCGCCGCAGCGGACCCCGAAGGCGGGCAAGCCTTCCTCGCCGAAAAAGAACACGCGCGAGGACTCGACTTGCCGGGAAAGGAAGTCCGGGGCGGATAGGGGACGCTGCGGGTTCTCTGCCAAGATGACGTTCTTTCTCTCCGGAGGCCAACCATGGAAAGCAAAAAAATCCATCTCATGATTCATTTGGCGCGATTTTGCTGTTTTTAATAACACTATTGCTACATTATCTCCGACAAATTTATCCATTTCCTGAGTGACAAGCGGATTCGCTCCTTGCAGCGTTCCCCTCATGAAAACCTCGCCCTATCCCAAGGTGGGCATACGCCCGACCATCGACGGACGTTTGGGCGGCGTGCGCGAATCGCTGGAAGAACGCACCCTGCAGCAGGCCCGCTCCGTGGCCGCGCTGATCGCGAAGGAGCTGCGCTATCCGGACGGCTCGCCGGTGGAGTGCGTGATCGCGGACAGCTGCATCGGCGGGGTGAAAGAAGCCGCCGCCTGCGCGGAGAAATTCAAGCGCGAGAACGCGGGCGTGTCCCTCACCGTCACGCCTTGCTGGTGCTACGGCTCCGAGACGATGGACATGGACCCGCACGTGCCGAAAGCCGTGTGGGGCTTCAACGGCACCGAGCGGCCGGGGGCGGTCTATCTGGCTGCCGTGCTGGCCGGGCACACCCAGAAGGGCCTGCCCGCCTTCGGCATCTACGGCAAGGACGTGCAGGCCGCCACCGACACGGAGATCCCGGCGGACGTGCGCGGGAAGATCCTCGATTTCGTCCGCTGCGGCCTGGCCGTGGCCATCATGCGCGGGAAAAGCTACCTCTCCATGGGCGGCACCTCGATGGGGATCGCGGGCTCGGTGGTGGACCCGGCGATGTGGGAAAAATGGCTCGGCATGCGCGTGGAGGCGATCGACATGAGCGAGTTCGCCGGGCGCATGCGCAAGGGCTGGTACGACCGGGAGGAATACGAGAAAGCGCTCGCCTGGGTGAAGGCGAACTGCCCGGAAGGAAAGGACTACAATTCCCCGGAGACCGCCCGCAGCCGCGAGCAGATCGACTCCGAATGGGAAGACAGCGTGAAGATGGCGCTGATCGCCCGCGACCTGATGACGGGCAATCCCAAGCTCGCGGCGATGGGCCTGGGCGAGCAGGCGCAGGGCCACCATGCCATAGCCGCCGGTTTCCAAGGCCAGCGCCAGTGGACCGACCATTTCCCGAACGGCGATTTCCTGGAAGCGATCCTGAATTCCTCCTTCGACTGGAACGGCAAGCGCGCGCCGTATATCGTGGCCACGGAGAACGACGCCCTGAACGGCGCGGGCATGCTCTTCGGCTGGTTGCTGTCGCACACCGCGCAGATCTTCGCCGACCTGCGGACCTACTGGAGCCACGAGGCGATCCAGGAAGCGAGCGGCAAGTCGTTTTCCCATCCCCTGGTGCAGGACGGCATCCTCCATCTGATCAATTCCGGTCCCGCCGCCCTCGATGGCACCGGAGAACAGGAAATCGGCGGCGTGCCGGCGATGAAGCCCTTCTGGGACATCACGGACGCGGAGGTGGAAAAGTGCCTGAAGGCGACCACCTGGCACCCTTCCATCACCGAGTACTTCCCCGGCGGGGGCCTGAGCACGCGCTACCGCACCCGCGGCGGCATGGCCGCCACCATGATCCGCCTGAACCTGGTGGACGGCCTGGGCCCCGCGCTCCAGATCGCGGAAGGCCATACCATCGACCTGCCGGACGAAGTGCACGACGCGCTCGACCGGCGCACCAACCCGACCTGGCCGACCACCTGGTTCGCCCCGCTGCTCACCGGGCGGGGGGCATTCCGCAGCGCCTACGAGGTGATGAACCACTGGGGCGCGAACCATTGCGTGATGAGTTACGGTCACATCGGCCACCTCTACATCACGCTGGCCTCCATGCTGCGCATCCCCGTTTACATGCACAATGTGGCGGAGGAGCGCATTTTCCGCCCGAGCGCGTGGCGGGCCTTCGGCACGGAGGGGCTGGAAGGTGCCGACTTCCGCGCCTGCGCAAACTATGGCCCGCTCTACGGAAAAGCCTGACCCATTTAACGCGGAAAGCGCCCCCGTGCGTGACTTTCCCTCGGCGACCCGCCAGATTTCCGATAGATCGCGAAACGCTTCGAACCCAAGATGAAATCCACTCCGATCCTCGCTCTCGCCGTGGCTGCCCTGCTGTGCGGCTGCAACAAGTCCGGCAGCAACTCAGGCCAAACCCGCGTCGCCGTCATCCCGAAGGGAACCACCCACATCTACTGGAAATCCGTGGAAGCGGGCGCGAAGAAAGCCGGCGAAGAGCTGGGGGTGGAGATCACCTTCATCGGCCCACAGAAGGAAGACGACCGCTCCCAGCAGATCGACCTGGTGAAAAACCAGTCCCTGCAGAACGACGCGATCGTGCTGGCGCCGCTCGATGCGGTGGCCCTGCGGGACGTGGTGAAGGAGGTTTCCGCGAAGAAGCCGGTGGTCATCATCGACTCCTCGCTCGCGGATAGCGAAAGCTTCATCGCCAGCTACGTGGCCACCGACAACCGCGAGGGCGGCCGCATCGCCGCGCGGGCGCTGGCGGAAAGCATCGGCGGCAAGGGCAAGGTGGCCGTGCTGCGCTACATGCAGGGCAGCGCTTCCACCGACCACCGCGAAGAAGGCTTCCTGGAAGAGATCAAGAAGTTCCCGGACATCACCGTGGCCAGCGCCGAGCAATACGCCGGGGCCACCGCCAGCCAGGCCCAGGATACCGCCACCAACCTGCTGACCCGCCTCGCCGAAGGCGACGCCCTCTCCGTCCAAGGCATTTTCTGCAGCAACCAGACCAGCACCTACGGCATGCTCCAGGCCCTGCGCGGCAAGAACCTCGCCGGCAAGGTGAAGTTCGTGGGCTTCGATTGCGACGCCACTTTCATCGATGCGCTCAAGAAAGGCGAGATGCAGGGCAGCGTGCTGCAGGACCCGCTGAACATGGGCTACCTGGGCGTGAAAACCGCCGTGGCCAAGCTGCGCGGCGAAAAGGTGGAAGCGGTCATCGATACCGGTGCCCCGGTCATCACGCCGCAGAACCTCGAAGAACCGAAGATCGCGGAATTGATCAAGACGCAGCTTCCGTAAATGCAGAGTGCCGAATAATCCCCGCGCTGCCGATGCAGACGACCCAGCAAATCTCCGCGGAGTGTCTAGGCGAGTTGGTGGCATCGATCTATGCGCAAGGAGATCCCGTCATTCAGGAAGCCTATTCACAGCCGGACCAGGCCCTCAGAGCTTTCCCATCCGCCGAGGACTTACTGGCTGATCTCGCCACTGCCAAACAACGGACGATCCTCCACTACACGATTTACTATCCGGGAGCGGCCGGAAACATCTTTGAGAGAAGAATCGACCTGAAACCCGGCGCTCTTCCCGGATTTACCCATCGATTTACGTCCGTAGGTTGGGGGCTAATCGGGTTTCAATGCGAGTTCATGGAGGTTCCCATGGTGAAAAGCCGAATCGCAGTGAACACAAAAGCTCGAGCCGCAATCTGGTCATCCACCCGGTCTGAGCTGGGAGATCCTGAATGCTGGAATTGGGAACACATCGAACGACACGCAGGCCGCCTGATAAGGCTACTGCGGAAACTTGGAAAAGACATCCCCGGAAGTGACGGCTGAGGTTCCACGACTGGTCATGCGAGGCATCCGCAAGACCTTCGGTCCCACGGTCGCGCTCGGCCGGGTGGATCTGGAGGTCTTGCCCGGGGAGGTGCATGCCCTTGTCGGCGAAAACGGCGCGGGGAAGAGCACGCTGATGAAGGTGCTCTCCGGGGCACATGCGCCGGACGAGGGCGAGATGATCCTGGACGGACAGCCTTACCGGCCGCGCAATCCGCTGGATGCGCGGGCCTGCGGGGTGGGCATGATCTATCAGGAGCTTTCCATCGCCCCGCATCTCACGGTGGAGGAAAACATCGTGCTCGGCATGGAGCCGCGGAAAGGTCCCTTCGTGGATCGCAAGGCGATGCGGGCCCGGGCGCTGGAAGCGCTGGCGCATTTCGACCACCCGGAGATCCGGCCGGAGGTGAAGGCGGGCACGCTTTCCGTTTCCGCGCAGCAGTTGGTGGAGATCGGCCGTTCCCTTGCCATGGGGTGCAAGCTGCTGGTCTTCGACGAGCCGACTTCCTCGCTCGCCCAGAAGGACATCGAGCGCCTCTTCCTGCTGATCGACCGCCTGAAGGAACAGGGCATTTCCATCATCTACATCTCTCACTTCCTGGAGGAGGTGAAACGCCTCGCCTCCCGGCTGACCGTGCTGCGCGACGGTTCGGTGGTCGGCACGCGCGAGGTTGCGACGGCCGCCCCCGAGGAAATCGTGTCCCTGATGGTGGGCCGCGATGTGGAGGATCTTTACCCGCGGACGGAAAGGAAGCCGGGCGAGATGCTGCTTGAGATCAAGGGCCTCTCCGGCGCGAAGAAGCCGCAGGATACCAGCCTGACCCTGCACCGCGGGGAGGTGGTCGGCATCGCCGGCCTGGTCGGCTCCGGCCGCACCGAATTCCTCCGCGTGCTCTTCGGGCTCGATCCGGTCAAAAGCGGCAGCGTGAAGGTGGCCGCGGGAGCAGACTCCCCCGCCACGCCCCTCCGGCGCTGGCGGCAGCGGATCGGCATGCTCAGCGAGAACCGCAAGGAGGAAGGGCTGGCGCTCAATCTTTCCATCGCGGACAACATCACCCTGCCCTGCCTGGAGCGCTTCGGCAGCGGCGGCCTGCTTTCCCCGGCAAAACAGAAGGCCGCTTCCGCCGCTTGGATCGGCCGTCTCGGCATCAAATGCCAGGGACCCGCCCAGCCCATCGGCGCGCTTTCCGGCGGCAACCAGCAGAAGGCGGCCTTCGCCCGGCTTCTCGAATACGGGGTGGACGTGCTCCTGCTCGACGAGCCGACCCGGGGCATCGACATCGCCGCCAAGGCCCGGATCTACGAGGCCATCAACGAGGCCGTGACCGATCCGGAGCGCCCGCGCGCCGTCATCATCATCTCCAGCTACCTGCCCGAGCTCTTCGGCGTCTGCGACCGCATCGCCGTGATGAGCCAGGGCCGCCTGACCCGTGCCGTGCCGGTGGAACAACTGACGCCCCACGACGTGATGCTGGTGGCCACCGGCAAGGCGAACGAGCTTGCCGAACATCGAACACCGAACGCCCAACATCCAACGTCGAACTAGCGGAAAAGCCGCCGCCCCGATCTTACTTCGAAGTTCAAAGTTGGGCGTTCGATGTTCCTCTTCTCCTATCTCCCAAATGCGCCTCAAATCAGTCCTCACCCTGCTCGGCCCCTTCATCGCGCTGCTGGTCGTTTTCGGCATCTTCGCGGGTAGCAATCCCCGCATGTTGAGCGAGGAAGTGCTGCTGAACATCCTCACCCAGACCGTGATCGTGGGCATCGCCGCCATCGGCATGACGCTCATCATCATCTCCGGCGGGATCGATCTCTCGGTGGGTTCGATGATCGCCCTGTGCGGCGTGGTCGCCGCGATGCTGGTGACGAAGGGCTTCGCGCCTCCGCTGGTTTTCCTCGGCACCATCGCCTTCGGCGGGCTCTGCGGACTGGTGAACGGCGGCATTTCCACCGGGCTGAAGCTGATGCCCTTCATCGTCACCCTCGGCACCATGCAGGCCTTCCGCGGCGCGGCGAAGGTGGCCACCGACGGCACGCCGGTGAACCTGCCCTTCGACGTGACCGCCTACAAACCCTGGATGGGCGGCGAAGGCATTCCCCGCGGCGTCTGGCTGATGATCGCCCTCGTCGTCCTTTTCACGATCGTTCTGCGCTACACCCGCTTCGGCCGCCACGTCTTCGCCGTGGGCTCGAACGAGAATACCGCCACGCTCTGCGGCGTTCACGTCGGGAAAACGAAGGTGTTCGTTTACATCATCGGCGGCGCGCTCGCCGGGCTTTCCGCGCTGATGAACATGGCCAAGTCCTCCCAGGGCGATCCCACCACCGCGATGGGCCTGGAGCTCGACATCATCGCCGCCGTGGTCATCGGCGGGGCCAGCCTCTCCGGCGGGGAGGGCACCGTGCTGGGCGCGCTGATC
>CBFGVD010000149.1:0-7599 GCA_965651965.1 uncultured Verrucomicrobiaceae bacterium
GCGTCGAAGGTGAGGAAGGCGGGGTAGCCGCTGGTGCGCTTCGAGTAGGTGTAGAGGGCGCGGCGGTAGCGATCCTCTCCTTCCGAGGTCTTCCAGGCGGCACCGCTGTAAACGGAGCGCCACACGCCCTCCGGCTGCGGGGGATAGACCGGCGGGCCGAATTGCTTCGGGGAGAGCAGGCCGGAGACGAGCAGCGCCTGGTCGCGCACCATCTCGGCGGAGAGCCTTTGGCGGGGCCCGCGCGCCGCGAGCTGGTTCTTCGGATCGCGGGCGGCGAGTTCCGGCGTGACCTTGGACGTCTGGCGATAGGCGGCCGAGAGGACCAGTTCGCGGAGGAAGGGCTTGATGTGCCAGCGGTGGTGGTCGCGCAGCCTCAGGGCAAGGTGATCGAGCAAAGGCAGATTGGCAGGCGGCAGGCCGGAGCTGCCGAAGTCCTCCTGGGTCTCCACGATGCCGGTGCCGAAGAGCTCCGCCCACAGGCGGTTGGCCAGCACGCGGGCCGCCAGCGGGTTCTCGTCGCCGACCAGCCATTCGGCCATGTCCAGGCGGGTGAGGCCTTTCTTTTTCGCCGGAGCGGCCGTGATGGCGGGGATGCCCGGTTGGACGGATTCGCCCTTCGTCATGCGGTTGCCGCGCAGGAAAACGCGGGTGTCGCGGGTGGCCTCGCCGTGCCGCTCCTGCATCACCGGCATCATGGTACCGGGGATGGAGTTGTAGGCCTGCTGCAGTTTCGCGTGTTCCGCCCACGCTGCCGCCCGCTCAGGGGCCATCACGAAGACGGGGAGCGTTTCATCCGGGGAAGCGGAAAGGCGGAATTTCCTGAGCACGCAGCCCTGCGTCTCGTTGCAGGTCACGCCGTGTTTGATGCGGATTTCGAAGTGCGCATCCGGCGGGGAATCCTCCACCGTTTCCACGACGAAGAAGGCGTGGCGGGGCCCGCGCAGTACCGGGTAATCGCCGAAGCCTCCGCCGTTGCCATCCTGGACGGCCACGTTCGGCTCGTAGGGACCGGCCATGAAATCGGCCACGACTTCCTTGAGCTTCACCGGCTGGCGGCTGCCATCGGCCAGCACGCGGTCGATCTCCAGCTTGGTGATCACCGCGCCGAATTCGCTCCACTTGGCCGGCTCCTCGCTCTCGGGCAGGATATCCACCCTCAAGACGCCGAGGCGCGAAGCCGGGGTCCGGATGGTGAAGACCGTGGTGGTCGGATTGGTTCCACCCGCGACGAAAGTGCCGTCCGCCAGCTGTTCCAGGGTGCCGGTATCGGCGGAAGCAGCCGTGGAGACGGCCATCACCGGTGTCCAGCCGCTGATCTTGCCGGCGATGTCCAGGGCGGCCTTGTTGATCTTGTCGCGGTTGTCGCGGATATCCCCTTCGAGCCGCTGCGCCTCCGCCTGACGGGCGGGATCGGCGGTTACCTTCGTTTTCGGGAACTCCGTGTTGAGGTCGGAGTCCTCCGTGTTGTCGAAGAAGGCCATGAACTTGTAGTAATCCTCGTGGGGAAAGGGATCGTACGGGTGCGCGTGGCATTGCACGCAGCCGAAGGTGGTCGCGTTCCAGGCGGTCCAGGTTGTGTTCACGCGGTCCATCACCGCGGCGGTGCGGTATTCCTCGTCGTCGGTGCCGCCTTCGGTGTTGTTCTGGGTATTGCGGTGGAAGCCGGTGGCGATCAGGTCGCCGGGTTCGGGGTTTTCCAGCAGGTCCCCGGCGAGTTGCTTCACCGTGAAGGTGTCGAAGGGCATGTCCGCATTGAAGGCGCGGATGACCCAGTCACGGTACGGCCAGATGTCGCGGTGGGGATCCTTCTCGAAGCCGGTGGTGTCCGAGTAGCGCGCGAGATCAAGCCACATGGCGGCCCAGCGCTCGCCGAAATGCGGGGAAGCCAGCAGGCGGTCCACGGCGGCCTCCATGGCGGCCTCGGGATCGGCAGCCGCCGCCTCCCGGAAGGCGGCCCACTCGTCGGGGGTCGGAGGCAGCCCGATGAGATCGAGCGAAACGCGGCGGAACCACTCCGCGGGCCTTGCTTCGGGGGAGGGCGAGAGTTCCTCCGCCTCCAGCTTCGCGAGCACGTGGCGGTCCAGGTCCGTACGGACCCATGCGGGGTTTTTCAGCGCGGGCACGGGCGGCTCGACCGGTTTTTGGAAGGACCAGTGCTCGCCCCACGCCGCGCCCTCCTCGATCCAGCGTTCCAGGAGGGCCACTTGCTCCGCTTCCAGCCCGTGGGGGTGTTCCTCCGGAGGGGGCATCTTGTCATCGGGATCGCTGCTTTTGATCCGCCGGATCATTTCGGACGCGGCGGGATCTCCGGGTACGATCACCTGCTTGCCGGACTCGCCCTTGCCCAGCGCCTCTTCCCGGAAAATGAAAGAGACCTCCCCGGCCTGTTTCACCCCGCCGTGGCAGATGGTGCAGTTCTTGTTGAGCAGGGGCCGGATGTCGCGGTTGAAATCCACCGCCTCCTCCGCATGAAGGTGCGGGAGGCCGCAAGCGAGAATGAGCAGGGTTTGGCGCATTGCTAGGCCCAAGCATACGGTGCCACGGTCTCTTCTTTCATCTTTCTCCGCTTGGACGTTCATGATGAAACTTGTGGATTTTGGGGGAAAAGTAGCCGAAACGGGTGACAGTGAGCGAGCGTCATTGGGAAATTTGGGCACAGCAGGTCCGGTCGAAGCTGGGTACGCTGGTCGAGATCGGGGAAGTGCGCAACTCCCCCGGAAGGATGACCCGCTTCCGCTATCTCCAGCGTCTCGCCCTGGTCGCCGTCACCCGGGGGGAGGGCCATTATTCGGACGAGTGCGGCCGCGAGAGCAGCGTCTCGGCAGGAGATTGGATCCTCGTTTTCCCCGAGCTGGGTCACTGCTATCGCCCCGATCGCCCTGGCGGCTGGGACGAGGTGTACGTGATGTTCGAGGGGCCCGTCTTCGAAGCCTGGCGGCGGGAGGGCCTCCTGTCCATCGAACGCCCGACGGGGCGTCTGGACGATCCGGCCGGCTGGCTGGCGGAATTCCGCGCGACCGTGCTGGATGAAAGCACCGGGCCTCTCGCGCGCCTCTGCGCCTTCCAGAAACTGCTGGCCGCTGCCATGGAGGGAACGAGCACGGGACTCTCAACCGGGGAAACCGGTCCCGGCTGGTTCACGGATGCCTGCCGCCTGCTGGCGCGGCCGGGCATGACCGCGGAACAGGCCGCGGAAGAACTGGAGATGAATTACGAAACCTTCCGCCGCCGCTTCAAGGATCACGCCGGGATTCCGCCGCACCGCTACCACCGCCAGCAGCTCGTGAACCTGGCGGCGAGGATGCTGGATACCACGGACCTGAAATCCGCCGAAATCGCGCGGAATCTCGGCTTCTGCGACGAGGCGTACTTTTCCCGCGTCTTCAAGAAGGTGACGGGGCGTTCGCCGCGGGCCTACCGCATGCGTCAGGAATCGCCGCGCGGGGCGGGGAAGCAGATGCCCTCGTAGAGATCCGCCAGAGGCAAGGCGGCCCCGATCTCCGGCAGGTCGATCACGGCGGCGAGCCCGGAGTGGGCCTCCGCGGCAAAACCTCCCTCCGGCTGCCGGCGGCAGACGAGCACGTAGGGGCGGTCCGACTCTGCGAGCAGGAGGACCTTCAGCGAAGGAATGCTCAGGTATTCATGCTTCACCTCCGAATGTTCCTCCCCGGCGAGGTAGCCTTCGATGCTGACCGGGGATGGCTGCAGGAGGGCCGTCATGCCCGCAGGATAAGGATTCCGCTTTGTTTTGCAAGGAGCAGACGGTGTCCCGGGCCCCGCACGAAAAAGGCCGGAACCCGCGGGGGTTCCGGCCTTGGAAAATACGGGCTAAATCTCAGCGGGAGGCGCTTTCCCGGCCTTCCTCCGCCGGGGGCGGCTGGTTGGCGGTCTTCGCTTCCATTTCCTCGACCTTCTTGCGCAGGTTCTCGATTTCGGAGCTCTTGCTGGCGACCTGTTCCTTGAGGCCGTTCTGTGCGGCGAGCGCGTTGGCGAGCCGGCCGCTGACTTCTTTCAGCTCGGCTTCCATCCGTGCCCGGGCCTGCTCGGCCTTGTCCCGGGCGGCGGAGGCTTCCTGGATCGCGGCGGTGGCCTTCGCGGTCTGGTCCTTCGCCGCCTGGATTTCCGCTGCGAGCGGCTGGAGGGTGGTGCGGAGCTGGGCGGATTCCTTCCGGAGCATCGCCAGCGTTTCCTGCGTGGCAGTCAGTTCCGTGCGGGCGGAGGCAAGCTCCTTCTCGACGGTGAGCTTGGTTTCCTTCAGGCCGGTGTTTTCCTTGGTCACCGCGGCGAGTTGCTCCTGCGCGGCACCCAGGTTTTTCGCCAGCGCGTCGCGCTCCTGCTTGGCCTTGGCCAGGGCTTCGAGCTGGGATTTCGCGTTGGCTTTCAGTTCTTCAAAGGCCTTTTTCAGCTCCTTGGCGAAGCTTTCGCTCGCAACGAGCTGACGCTTGCTTTCCGCGTGGGACTTCGCCTCGTCGCCGAGCTTTTTCGCGAGCTGCTCCTTGGCCGCATTCGCTTCGGCGAGCTGCTTTTTCAGGGCGACGCGTTCGGCGGGCGCTTGCAGTTCGCCGCGCACCTCGGCCAGACCGCTCTTCAGCACGGCGAATTCCTTCATCGCGGTGTCCATTTCGTCGCGGAAGCTGGCCAGCTTGCGGAAGGCTTCCTCACCGGCACCGAGTTTTTTTTCGAGCACCGCGGCCTTGTCCTTCCATTGCCACACTTCGTGGTTGGAGACCTGGAGCTGCTTTTTCAGGTCGGCGAGCTGGCTTTCCAGCTGTTGCTTCGCTTCGCGGATGGCGCGGGCTTCCTTGCGCGCGGCATCGCGCTGGCCGGTCACGTCCGCGGCTTCGTGGCGGGCCTCGTTGATGGCCTTGTTCATGTTCTCGAACTGCTTCTGCAGTCCGGCCAGGGCGTCGGTGGGCACCGCGAGTTCGGCGGCTTGTTTCTCATCCGCGGCCGGTGCCGCGGCCTGGGTGCCTTCATTCGCCTGCACGATGGGGCTGACCGCCACCGCGAGGCTCATCCAGAGAGGTGTGGTGTAAATGCGCTTCATGTAAAAGTGAGTCCGGAGTTCAACGGACCGCTTAGCACCCCATTACTCAAAAGAAAGCGATATTCAATCATCCTTAAGTAAATTCGATGAATTTGATTCCACTCGTGCAAGCTGCACGCGCGGAAGTGACGAAAAAGCCAGAGTCCTGGTTCCCGGCGCGGCGAGCTGCCGCTTGAACGGAAGGACTACTCTTCCAGCAGGTCCGGGCGGTTCCGGCGCGTTCTTTCCAAGGCTTTTTCCTTTTTCCACGCCGAGATCCTCGCGTGGTGGCCGGAGGTCAGGACCTCCGGCACCTTCATGCCCCGGAAGTCGATGGGCCGCGTGTAGGCGGGGGCCTCCAGGAGCCGCGGATCGGAGAAGGATTCGTCCTGGTGCGAGCGCTCGTCGCCGAGGGCGCCGGGAAGCAGGCGGACGAGGGCATCCGTCACCACCGCGGCGGCGATCGCGCCGTTCGTCAGCACGTAGTCGCCGATGGAAAGCTCGAGATCGACGAGGCTTTCGATCACGCGGTGGTCCACGCCTTCATAGTGCCCGCAGAGCAGGATGAGATGCTTTTGCTCCGAGAGTTCGCGGGCCAGAGCCTGCTTGAAGACTTTTCCCTGCGGGGTCATCAGGATGACTTTCGACTCCGGGGTGCGCAGCTCCTCGATGGCGGCGAAGATCGGGCCCGGCATCATCAGCATGCCCTGGCCGCCGCCGCAGAGCGTGTCGTCCGTGCGGCGGTGCTTGTCCGCGGACCAGTCCCGGATGTTGTGCGCGCGGATTTCCACCAGCCCCGCCGCCCGCGCGCGCCGGATGATGCTCTCGCTCAGCGGCGAGAGGGCGATTTCGGGAAAGAGCGTGAGGATATCGATGCGCATGGATCGCTCAGAGCGTCACCTTCGGGCTCAGGAGAGTCTGCCGGAGCAGGTGGCGGTGGCAATGCTTTGCATCCTCCGCACAGTGGCACAAGAGCGTCAGGGGTTCCCGGAGCGACAAGAAGCGGAGAAGGCGGAGCAGGCCCTTCTGGCCGTGGTTCTTGCTGCTGCGGTTCTTGTCGTCCACGGGACCGTCCGCCCAGAGTTCCCGGCGGTATTGTTTCGAGAATCCGGCCCAGGTGATTTTCCCTTCCAGGAAGCCGTGGAGCAATTCCTCGCTGGGGCCGAGGCTCGGGAGCCACAGGTCGTAGCGGGACTTTGGCAGGCCGCGGCCGCGAAAACGGGTCACCAGCACCCGCAGCCCGTCCTCCGGCACGGCGGGCGTGTGGATGGATTTCGTCCGGATGATTTCCTCGGGCATGGTTCTTCAGCGCTGGCTCAGGGCGAAGATAACGGCGATGAGCACGAGCGCCAGCAGGACGACGAAGGCCACTTTCCAAGGGCTGATCGGGAAACGGGCGTAGGTGTTGCCGGTCACGGCATTCACCGCGCCCTGCCAGGTTTTCCCGCGGTATTGGTAGGCGAGCAGCCAGATGGGCACGAGGATGTGCTTGAAGGTCTTGTCGGAAAATTCCGGGTAGATCCGCAAGTTCCGGTAGGTGTCGCCGGGGACTTCGCGGCCGCAGGCTTCGCGTAGCAGGGCCTCCATGGTGCCGAAGCCGAGCCGGGCGGCATCGAGCAGGGGAACCTGGTAGTGCTCCACCTGCCAGCCGGAGACGTAGCGGGTTTCGTAGGGCACCAGCTCCTTGGTGGGGAAGGGTTCCAGCCGTTGCAGGATCTCCGTGTCCAGGCCGCGTGAACCGGAGACCACGATGTCATCGAACCACGTGGAAACGTGCCCGCTGGCGGGCCGCCAGCGGATGCGGCGTTCCTGGCGGGTGACCATGTTGCCGTTTGCATCCCGGTCCCGCACGGTGACGTAGTAGTAGGTGCCGCTATCCGCGGTCCAGGGGCACTCCGCGGAGGCATCGAAGGTCCAGTAGGGCAGGTAGACGCGGTGGATGCGGTCCACCAGGTTGCGCCGTTTCAAGTCGTTCGGCGCGAACCAGCGGGCCTCGAGGAAGGTCTTCAGCGAGTGGTAGGCTTTTTCCTGGGAGACGATGGCGGGCAGCAGCGACTCCGGGGAGACGGGGCTCCGGATGTCCTGATAATCGAGCAGTTCGGGCGAACCGCAGAAATCGCAATGCTGGGCCACGGTGGCGGCGGAGCGCACCAGCACGGCGTGGCAATTGTTGCATTGTACGCGGCGCTCCGCGGTATCCACGTGCCTGCCCTTTTCCCCCAGCTCGGCCAGGGTCTTGTCCAGATCGTGCTCGACGATGGTCCCCGGCGGCGGGGGCGGGCCGACGCGCGGGAAATGGGTGCCGCAGTACGGGCAGACGAGCTCCCGCTTGCCGGGATCCCATTCGGCCTTGCCGCCGCATTCCGGGCAAACATGCCGCTCCAGGGAGCGCACCTCTGCCGCCACACCGCGATCCCCGGGCAGGGGCGGCGGCATGCGCTTCTTCGGCAGCTCGATCGGCGGGGCGTCTTCGCCCTCTTCCGGTGCGGGCGGCGGATCAGTGGGCGAGGAAGGCATCGAGCGCGGCGCGGGTGACGCGGTAGCTGGAGCCGATCTTCTTAGCGGCCAGGGCC
>CBFGVD010000150.1:0-7562 GCA_965651965.1 uncultured Verrucomicrobiaceae bacterium
AAGACATGTTCCGCGCAGGCATCGTCATAGACCCGCGAGCTGTTTGTCACGGGGATGCCGCGCTCCTTGATCGCGGTGCGGAACTCCGGGGTATCGTAGCGGGTGAATCCGGCGGTGCTGACTTGGAGCCACCGGAGCTTCGCGGAGGCGAGCACGGCATCCGTCCTCGGCTGGCCGAGCACGATGTCCGCCTCCTGCATCAGCGGATCGGTGGGCAGATCGGCGAGGACCGAGGCACCGGTGGGAGCCGGCACCAGCAGCTCGTGCGGGGCGATGCCTTCCCTGAGAAACGCGATGAGCTCCGGCGTGGTTTGCAGATCGGTGAAAACCTTCAGCGTGGCCATGCCCGCGACCATCCATCACCGGGCCGAAACGGCAAGCGCGGCCTGCTCAAAACGGGTCATCGGGATTACCCCACTCCGGGGTGATCCGCCATTCCTCCACCAGCTCGCGCGGGAAGTCCTCCAGGAAGCGGGAAGGCCGCTGGATGATGTCCCCGGTGTAGGACTTCGGATTGATGAGAGGGTAGCTCAGGTATAGCTCGTCCTTCGCACGGGTAATGGCCACGTAGAAAAGCCGCCGCTCCTCCTCCAGCTGGTCCGGGTCGTCGGATTCCAGGATGCGGCCGTTCGGGAACTGCCCGTCCGCCAGCCAGATCACGAAGACGGCTTTCCACTCCAGCCCCTTGGCCTGGTGGATGGAGGAAAGGGTGACCTTTTCGTCGTCCCTCTCCGCCCGGTCGCCGGTCGGCTCGCCGTCAGCGGAGCTGAGCAGGGAGAGCTGGGAGAGGAAGTCCAGGACGTCTTCGAAATTCGCGCCGTAGGCCATCAGTTGCTCGATGTCGCTACGGCGGTTGTCGTAGTTGTCGTAGCTGGCGCGCAGGTGGTCGTCGTACATGCCCTCCAGGACACTGAAGATCATGTCCGGCGGGCGGGCGAAGTTCCCGTCCGGGGTGAGCTCGTCGAGGATGTAGCCGAATTGTTCCCAGTGCTTCACCGCCTTCTTCGGGGGCTTCATTTTCGAGAGCACCTCGCTCCACGCGGGGATTTCCTCCTGCTCCGCCCACCCGGAGGCGAGCCAGTCCCGCCACAGCTTGTCCGCGCCCGCGGCACCGATGCCGGGCATCAGCAGGGCGATGCGCTTGAAGCTCGTCTCGTCCCGCCGGTTCGTCACGAAACGGAGGAAGGCGGCGATGTCCTTGATATGCGCCTGTTCGAAAAAGCGGAGCCCGCTGGTGATGGCGAAGGGGATGCCGCGCGTGGTCAGCTCCATCTGGATCTCCAGGGACTGGAAATGCGCGCGGTAAAGGACCGCCATTTCCTCCAGGGGTATGCCTTCGTCGCGCAGTTCCAGCATGCGCTGGGCGACGAAAGCGGCCTGGCTGGAGGGGTCTTCCAGGGGAACGAGCGCGGGCTTCACGCCGAGCTGCGCGCGGGCGGAGCGGAGGTCCTTGTCGAAGCGGGCGCGGTTCGCGCGGATCGCGGCATTCGAGAGATCAAGGATCTCCGGGACGCTACGGTAGTTCGTTTCGATCTTGTGGATGCGGCAGCCCGCGTGGCGTTCGGGGAAGGAAAGGATATTTCCCATGTCCGCGCCGCGCCAGGAGTAGATCGACTGGGCGTCGTCTCCTACAGCCATCACGCTGGCACCGCCGCCGGCCAGCAGGTCGATGAGTTCGCTCTGCACGGCATTCGTGTCCTGGTACTCGTCCACCAGGATGTGGCGGAAGCGCTTGCGATAGAGCTGCAGCAGTTCCTCGTCCTGCTTGAGCAGCTTGAGGGTGAGGACCAGCAGGTCGTCGAAGTCCATCGAGTTCGTGTCCTTCTTCCGCTTCGCATAGCCCGCCAGGGCGCGGTGGATTTCGGCCTGCCATTCCTCGAAATACGGGTAGCGGTGGCGGATGATGCTTTCCAAGGATTCACCGGTATTTTCCGCCAGGCTGAAAATGGTGGCCAGCACGTCCGGCTTCGGGAAGCGGCGGATCTTCGTATCGATCTCCAGCGAGGCGATCACCCCGGTGAGGAGGGACTTCTGATCATCCCGGTCGAGGATGGAGAAGGATTTCGTGAAGCCGAGCACCTCCGCATGGCGGCGCAGGATGCGGTTTCCGATGGAGTGGAAGGTGCCGCTCCACAGGGCGGAGACGTCATGCGGCACCAGGTGGCGCACCCGCTCCGTCATCTCCCGCGCGGCCTTGTTCGTGAAGGTGAGCAGGAGGATGTTCCGCGCCTCCACCCCGTGGTCGAGCAGGTAGGCGACGCGGTAGGTGAGCGTGCGGGTTTTCCCGGAACCGGCTCCGGCGATGACCAGTGCCGCGCCGGAAGGGGAGGTCACGGCGGCGAATTGCTCGTCGTTCAGCTCCGCCCGGTAGTCGATCCCCGAGGAAGGTCCGGCCGTATGCCGGTGCAGCGTGTACTCGCGCGCCATGCGGCGAGCTTCGCGGATTCCCGCGCGGGATCAAGGGCGGGCTACAGGTCGGATGGTTCGAGTCCGGCCCGCTTCTACCGTCCCGGGTGCGGAATAGCTTGGAGCCGCATAGGACTCAACCGCCCAAATAGGCCTCCTGGACCTTCGGATTCGCCTTCAGTTCCGCGGAGGGTCCTTCCAGCAGCACGGAGCCCGTCTCCAGCACGTAGCCGTAGCTGGAGATGTCGAGCGCCAGATTCGCGTTCTGCTCCACCAGCAGGATCGTCAGGCCCTGCTCGCGGTTGATTTCCACGATCCGTTCGAAAATCGCTTTTACCAGCAGCGGGGCGATCCCGAGCGACGGTTCGTCCAGCATCAGGAACTTGGGCTTGCCCAGCAGGGCCCGGCCGATGGCGAGCATCTGCTGTTCCCCGCCGGAAAGAGTCCCGGCGGCCTGGCTTTCGCGCTCCTTCAGCCGCGGGAAGAGGTGGAAGACGTACTCCGTCTGCTTCGCGATCCAGGCCTTGTCCTTCTGGAGATAGGCCCCCATCGCCAGATTTTCGCGGACGGAAAGGTTCGCGAAAACCATGCGCCCCTCCGGCACGTGGCAGAGCCCCCGGGAGACGATCTTATGGGCGGGCATGCCGGTGATGTCCGCTCCTTCGTAGCGGATGCTCCCCGAAGCCGTTTTCACCAGACCGGACAAGGCCCGCAAGGTCGTCGATTTCCCGGCTCCGTTGGCACCGATCAGGGTCACGATGCTGCCTTGCGGCACGCTTATGGAGACGCCGTGCAGCGCTTTGATCGCGCCGTAGGAAACATGGAGATTCTCGATCTCAAGCATTGGACGATTCGATCGGGTGGGCGGCGGTTCCGAGATACGCTTCGATGACCTTCGGATGGCACTGGATTTCCTTCGGCGTCCCTTCCGCGATCTTGCGCCCGTATTCCAGCACGGCGATGCGCTCGCAGATGCCCATGACGACTTTCATGTCGTGCTCCACGAGCAGGACGGCGAGCTGGTAGCGGTCCTTGATGAAGCGGATGAGGTGCATGAGGTCGTCCTTCTCGGACGGGTTCATCCCCGCCGCCGGCTCGTCGAGCAGCAGCAGCTTCGGCCGGGTGGCCAGCGCCCGGACGATTTCCAAGCGGCGTTGGTCGCCGTAAGGAAGGGAGACGGCCAGTTCGTCGCGGAATTTCGCGAGCCCGAAGATTTCGAGCAGTTCGAGGGCGTCCTTTTCGATCTCCGCCTCGCTCTGGCACCAGGCTTTGCCCCGCAAGAGAGAGCCGAGGTAGCCCTGCGGATTGTGGAGTTGCTTGGCCACGCGGATGTTGTCCAGGACGCTCAGCGAGGAGAAGAGGCGGATGTTTTGGAAAGTCCGGGCGATCCCGCGCGCGGCGAGCCGGCTGGGCTTGATTCCCGCGGTGTCGTGGCCGTCGAAGCGGATCACCCCGGAAGTGGGCTGGTACACCCCGGTGATCATGTTGAAGGCGGTGGTCTTGCCCGCGCCGTTCGGCCCGATGAGGCCGACGAGCTCGCCCTCCCGGATCCGGACCGCCAATTCCGACACGGCGGTGAGCCCGCCGAATTTGATGGTCACGTTTTCGAGTTCCAGCAGGGGCGCGCTCATATGGTGGAACGGCGCTTGATGGTGACGAGGGAAGCCAGCCCGCCGGGGCGAAGGAGCATCAGGAGGATGATCAGGAGAGCATAGATGATCATGCGGTATTCCGCGGAATCCCGCAGGAACTCCGGTAGCAGGGTCAGGACGATCGCCGCGGCGATGACCCCGGCGGTGCGGCCCATGCCGCCGAGGATGACCATGACCACGATTTCCACCGACTTCAGCCAATCGAAACCGGTCGGGGCTAGGAACTGCTTGTGGTGCGCATACAAGCCGCCTGCGATGCCTGCGAAAAAGGAGCCGGTTACGAAAGCGACGACCTTGTAGCGGGTGGTGCTGATGCCGGAAGACTCGGCGGCGATCTCGTCGTCATGCACGGCGAGGAAGCCGCGGCCGTAGGTGGAATTCACCAGCGCGGTGATCGTGTAAATCGTCACGGCGGCCAGGCCGAAGGTCCACCCCGGGTTCGTCAATTTCGGGATGCCTGTCAGGCCGCTGGCGGCTCCGACCGCCTCCGTATTCTGTGCGATCACCCGGATAATCTCCCCGAACCCGAGGGTTACGATCGCGAGGTAATCGCCTCGCAAGCGGAGCGAGGGCACGCCGACGGTGAGGCCCACCAGCGCGGCCAGCAGCCCTCCCGCAAGGAGCGAGAGGGGAAACATCGCCTTGGCGTTCGCGCCGAGCTGGAGGGAGATCCAAGCCGCGAAATACCCTCCCACCGCCATGAAGCCCGCATGGCCCAGGCTGAATTGGCCGGTATGGCCGTTGATGAGGTTGAGGCTCACCGCCAGGATGATCGCGATCCCCACGTCGATTCCGAGACCGAGATAGTAGCGGTTGAAGGAATCCGAAAAGAAGGACAGCAGCACCGCCAGCGCGATGCCGGTGAAAAGCCAGCGTTTTGCTCCGGGGAGAGGCATCAGACTTTCTCGATGGTGGCGCGGCCCAGCAGGCCCGCGGGTTTGAAAAGGAGGATCAGGATCAGGATTCCGAAGGCGATGGCATCCCGGTAGTTCGAAAGCCCGGGAATCCCTCCGGCAAAAGTCTCCAGCACGCCGATCAGAAGACCGCCGAGAACCGCGCCCGGCAGGTTTCCGATCCCGCCGACGACGGCGGCGATGAAAGCACGCAGGCCGGGCTGGACGCCCATCAGGGGTTCGATGCCCGGGGCCTTCATCGAGTAGAGAATCCCCGCGATCGCCGCGAGGGCGGAACCGAGCCCGAAGGTGAACGAGATGATCCGGTTGACGGGAACCCCCATCAGGGAAGCCGCCTGCTGGTTGAAGGACACCGCCCGCATCGCCGTGCCGACCTTCGATTTCTGGACGATGAACCACATCGCGGCCAGGAGAACCATCGTCACGAGGGGAACGATGAGATCGGTGCTGCCGAAGACCAGCTCGCCTATCTGGAATTGCTTTTCCGGCAGCAGGCGGGGGAAGGAGCGCGTGGCGGACCCCAGCACCGCGTCGTTCTGGCAGGTGAACTCGATGAACAGCGAGACCCCGATGGCGGTAATGAGCACCGTCAGCTTCGGCCGGTTCCGCAAGGGCCGGTAAGCCAGATACTCGATCAGCATGCCGATGCAGGCGCAGACCGCCGCAGCCAGGATGAAGACCATGACAGCCCCGAGGACCGATTGCGGTCCCAGCATTTTCTCGACCAGCGGTGCCAGAAAGAATGCGGTGAAGGCTCCCAGCATCAACACGTCGCTGTGGGCGAAGTTGATGAAACGCAACACCCCGTAAACCATGGTGTAGCCCAGGGCGATGAGCGCGTAGATCGAGCCGAGCCCGAGACCGTTGATGAGCTGCTGGACCGTCTGTTGGAAATCCACGGATGCTTGGAAACGGGGTTGGCAGCCTGGTGGCCGGCGCGGGATGGATCGCGGGATTTCCCGGCCGCCGCTTCGTGCTTACGGATTTACCGTGGCGGTATAACGGAACTTCTCGTCCTCGATTTTGATGAAGACCAGCGCCTTCACGGCATCGCGGTTGGCATCCAGGGAAAATTTGCCGCTCACGCCCTCGAAGTCCTTGGTCGAGGCGATCGCATCGCGGAGCGCGGGACCTTCCGTCGTGCCGGCGCGCTTGATGGCATCGGCCAACAGGTAGGCGGAGTCGTAGCCCAGCACGGCCATCGCGTCCGGAACCTTGCCCTCGAAGCGCTTCTTATAAGCTTCGACGAAAGCGGTCATCTTCGGAGTTCCTTGGTCCGCCGCGCAGTGGGTGGAGAAGTAATTGCCGTTCATCGACTCCTTGCCGATATCGAGCAGCACGGAGCTTTCCCAGCCATCGCCGCCGAAGAGCGGGGCGGTCAGGCCGACTTGCTTCGCCTGGATGGCGATCAGGGCGACATCCGTGTAGTACCCGGGGACGAATACCGCCTGCGGGTCGCTGTTCTTGATCGTGGTGAGCTGTGCTTTGAAATCCTTGTCGCCGCCGTTGTAGTCCAGCTCCGTGACCAACGTGCCGCCGTTGGCCAGGAACTTGTCCTTGAAGCACTTTGCCAGGCCCTTGCTGTAATCGCTCTTCACGTCCGTCAGCATGGCCACCTTGGTGGCCTTGAGTTCCTGGGTGGCGAAGTTGGCGAGCGCGGCTCCCTGGAAGGGATCGGTGAAGCAGGCGCGGAAAATATAATCGCCCGCCTGAGTGACGGCCGGGTTCGTCGAGGCTGGCGAGATCATCGGGATCTGGCTCTGCTGGCAGATCGGCGCGGCTTCGAGCGAACGGCTGGAAGCGACTTCGCCCAGGATCGCGACGACTCCGTCCTTGGAGATCAGCTTGTTGACCGCATTGGCCGGTTCGCCCGGCTTGGACTGGTCGTCTTCCGTCAGGAGTTCGATCTTTTTCCCGAGCACTCCGCCCGCGGCGTTGATCTCTTCGATGGCGAGCAGGGTGCCCTCGTGGGAAGAAGTGCCGAAGGTCGCCTCCTTGCCGGTCAGGGACGCGAATTCCCCGATCTTGATCGTTTCCCCGCCGTCCTTTTTGCACCCGGAAAGGGCGAGTCCGGCGGCGATTGAAACGGCTGCGAACGGGAAAACGAAATGGCGGTTTTTCATTGGGGAAAGGGATCGGATCGGAATGCCGGAGCGAACGCTAGGAAGCCGACCGGGCGAGCGCAACCGTAAAGCAGAATCTGCACCCCTTCAGGGAGGCGGACTCGCGGATTTTTTGGCACCCTGCTAGCTTTTTCCCGTGATCCCGGAGGACTCTCCCGCTGGATCGCCATGGGGCGGCTGGCGACGTCCGCCCCCTCATCCTCTGGCAGCGGACGCATCGAGAAAGCCCGGTCCAGCCTGCAGGGGTTTTCCGATCTCCTCGCCTTCTTCGTTTCCACGGGCAGGCTGGAGCAGGAACTTTTGAGGGAGCGCTCTTCGCGAGATCGTCATGCGCGAGGCCATGATCTTCCGGGCGGGCGGAGTTCTCGATGAAGCACTCGCCCGGGCGGCTCGTCAGGCGCTTGATTCCACGGCCGTCACGATGGCGTGGAAGACATCCTCCGCGCGCGCCACCGGCACCGGCGAGC
>CBFGVD010000151.1:0-7553 GCA_965651965.1 uncultured Verrucomicrobiaceae bacterium
GAAGTCCCGGCCCGCCTGCCGCAAGGCCGCTTGCAGGGAATGAGGTTCGGACATGATGCGGCAGCGTAGGAACCAAGGCGGGAAGCGCGAGCCGAAACGGAAGACGCACTCCGCTCCGCGGCCGGAAGAGGAACCGCTACAAGCGCGGCTGGAGCCGCTGGTCGGATTTGAACCGACGACCTGCTCATTACGAATGAGCTGCTCTACCCCTGAGCTACAGCGGCGTGAAACCTTGCCCGTGCCGTCCGGCGCGGACCGCAGGGAGGGAACCAAGTGCCCCGCCTGCCGTCAAGACGCAGAATCGGTGAAAATGGGGGCGGCTGACCGGCTCAGAAATTCACCTCGAACCAAACGCCGGCATACAGACGGTTGCGCTCCGGACCGCTTTCCATCGGGATGCTGGTCCCGGCGAATGGAGTGACGGCGACGTATCGGTTGAAGGCATAGGTCCAGCTCAGGCGGGCGTAAACGTCATGCCAGCCGCTGCTGCCGTAATAATCCTCCGTGACGCTCGTTCCGGCCTTGGCGGAGACGAAGGAATCTTCGCCGGTGGGGCGGGACCAACCCGCCTCCAGATTCCCGTACCATCCGCCGTCCCCCGTATCGTAGGCGATTCCCGCACCGAGATCCCAGTCTTCCGTGAGATGCCAGGTGAAGCCGGGATTGAGGTCGAAGCCGTCTTTGAAAAAAGAATCGCCATAATCCCGCCAGGTCGCGGCGATGCCCGCGGTCCACCGCGCGGTCTCGTAGCGCAGGTCCAGGAAGGCCGCGCTTTCCGTGAAGTCGCCGTCGCCGGTCGCGGTGCCGTAGTAACCGCCCAGATTGAGCACCCATTCATCCGAAAGGGCGATCTCGGCCTCCGCCTGCACGTCCAGGAGGTCCGGGGCGAGCTTGAAGCCGCGGTGGATGTATTCCGTGCGATAGCCCGTGACGACCTCGATGCCGAGGGGCATATCCGCCACGGAATCCTCCGCGGCGGTGCAAGGGCCGAGCAGGGCAAGCGCGGGCAAGAGGCGTCTCATGCCGCGGAGATTGGCGGGCCGCGCCGCGGGGGGCAAGATTTGCCTCCGCGAGGAAACCGGAAGCCCGGTTCAGACGGCCACCTCTCCGGCGGACATCGTCCGCAGCAGGCGATCCATGTTCCAGAAGTCCCAGCCCTCGACGATCATGCCGTCCCTCACCCGCAGCCAGGTCACGCCTTGGAACTCCAGCCGGCAACCGGTGGCATTGCAGCCGAAACCGCTCCCGCTGTGGCTGCCCGCAGCGCTCCAATGGATGCAGACCTCGCTGTCGTCGGACAGCAGTTTGATGATCTTCAGCCGGATGTCCGGGATCGCTTCCAGGAATTCTTCCTGGAAGCGGGCGAAGGCATCCGGTCCGAGCACTTCTTCGCCGCCCTCCAAATGACCTACCGCATCCTCCGCGAGCAATTCGCGGATCAGGTTCAATTCCCGCCGGTCCCACATCCGCTCGAACCAAAGCCGTCCGACTTCCGCAGGTGTCCGGGTTGAATCGCTCATGGGGGTGAGAAGACGACCAATCACCATTCCACTCCGACGTAAATCCGGCGCAAGTCAATTCGTTTGAAGCGCAGGCCGGATACTGGGAATCCCTCTGTTCGCGGCCGTTTTGCTAACACCGATTGAGAATCAATTCATCCTTCATGCAATGCGCCCGATTCGCCTTTTCCAAGCGACCGGGGGGGAGCATGCCGGGAAGGCGGTATCCCCGGCATGGGGGGTTCACGACCGCCTTTGCGGATCAAGGCTTCGCGACCGCCGCGAGGGCCTTGCGGTCCTCCGGGATCACCTTCAGGGCCAGCGGGCCGAGCCGGACATCCGTGCCGGGGACCACGATCACCAGGCGGCGGATATCCGCATCCGGCTTCCAGACTCCGCTGTAGAGCGGCTTTTGGAGATTATCCATCGCGGCGAACCATACCGGCTGGGCTTTCTCGCCCGCGGGCTTTACCACCACCGGTTGCCAGCCGGCGGGCAGTTTCGCTCGCTGGTTGCCGAGTCCCATCGCAAGCGCCTTGCCGGTGGCATTCAGAACCCGGAAGCTTCCCCACGGGAATGAGGCGCTATCGTCCTCGATGGCGAAGCCGCGCAACCCCGTGGGAGCTTTCGCATCCGGGAGCAGCAGGATCAGCGGCTTGCTCATCCCGCCGCCGAGTTTCACCGGCAGTTCCAAGGCTTTGCCCTCCGGCGTCTTCCGGTCCAGCGCCCGTACCGTGACGATGCCTTCACCGGCGGTGGTGCCGATTTCCTCGGTCCGCTGCAGGGGGTGGAGGTCCTTGATTTCCGTCACTTTCTCCCCGTCCGCCACCGCCACCTGCCGGGCGGCGATCTCCTCGTCCCATGCGAGGAAACGGACATCGAGGGCGAAGGCCGCCGGACCGGCGGCGACCAGAAAGGCACAGAGGCAGGATGCGATGGACTTCATGTGAAGAAGGGCTGGAGGCGATCAGGAGTCGAACTCCTGGTTGGAAATCTCGCGGAAGGAGACGATCTCGAAACGGCGTCCGAAGCGGGCGTTCGTCGGGGTGAGATCCTGCGGCAGTTCCGTGGCGTTGTCGCTCGGATCCGGATCGATCCACTCCGGCACGCGCTGCACCACGGCCTCGCACCAGGAGCGGGCCAGCACCGTCCCGTTCTCGGCCTTCGCTTCGCCATAGGCCCGCACCGTGAAGGTATCCGAGCGCACGGTGATATACGGCCCCATGGCGTTCAGCAGGTCCGCCTGCGTGAGCCAGCCGGGCGTGCCGATGCCCGTGAAGGGCTCGGGCAGATTGATCCGGTAGGGGTAGGCCAGATTGCTGAAATTGGCGACCTTCGAGCCGTCGTTGATGCCCGCGCGGTCGATCGCCGCCTGGAGCGCGCCTTTCAAGCCCAGCTCGTTGCTGGCCATCCGGCGGTTCACGAATTCACCCAGGGATTGGAAAGGCCCGCGCTTCTTCACTTCCTCCACGATCTGCTCCGCCAGGGATTCGATCTGGGCATCCGTCAGCTCGCGGAAGCCGTTCCAATGGTCTTCCGGATTGCCGAAGGGGCGGCGTTGCCGCGGCACCGGCGTGGCGTTCCCGGCGTTGTGGGACTTCGAGCTTCCGGTTTCGGACTCCACGTCGAAGGCCGCTCCGCGCAAGCTCGCGAGCATCGCCTTCCAGGCGGCGGGATTCACCGAGTTCACGTTGAAGGCCCCGTCCACCAGGATATGGGCGGCGGCGTAGCGGCAGCCGGCGGGGGAGGAAAGCAGGTCGATCAGCTCGGCGTCGCTCTTGCCCCCGCGGTGAAGCTGGTAGCGCTGGTTCCGCAGCGGATAGGCCTGCGGGTCGCCCACCCAGTTGCCGATCACGTCCTTGACTTGGGCGCTCACCTGAGCCTGTTCGCCGTTATACACGGACGGAGATCCCGAGCCTGCGGAGAGGCTCGTGCGCGGGGCGATGGACGAGAAGAAGAAACTGTCCCAGATCGCCGCGTTCAGCAGGTAGGAGTGATCGTAAAGACCAAGTCCCGACGGGGAGATCTTTTCGCCGGAAGGCGCGTTCAAGATCTTCCGCGCCACGTTCGTGCGGGCCACCCAGGGCGAAGCCCAGGCATTCCCGAACTGTGCTCCGGGACCGAAGGCCGAGTCCGAAAGATCCGCATGCTGGAAGCCCGCCAGCGAGAACATCGGATCCTGGGGCACCTCGAAGAAGGAGAGATAGTCCCGTCCCGTGTTGGGAGCATTGCTCATCCCGTAGAAGGAGCGGCGCCCGTCGCTGGTGACCTGGAAGGCGCTGGTGATGTAATCCCGCACCTCGCGCATGGTGGACTCGTAGTGGGGACCGGCGGCGAACTGGTTCTGGCCCGCGCCCGAAATCAGGGCGTTCACGTAACGCTGGCGCGGATTGACCGTGAAAACGAGGTCCGCCATCTGGCTGTTCTGGCCTGCCGTGCGGTGGAAGGTTTCGAGCATCGCGATGACTTGCACCTTGCTGCTCAGCTCGCTGCCCTTGAGCACCGGCGGTTTCAGCGCCTTCTGGTTGCCCAGCTTGCCGCTGTAGATCTGCACTTCGGAAATCGTCTCGCCCTTGGCCAACCCTTTCAGGCGGCCCGCATCCTCCATCGTGACGAAGTAGTGGTAATTATTGATGAGGAATTCCAGGGTCGGCCTCACCGAATCCGTGCTCTGGATGATGCGGTTGAAGCCCGGCGGGTTCATCGATTGGTTCAACGGCACGCGGATGCCGCCGCCCAGGTCCATGTCCGCGGCGCTGGCCACCGGCTTCAGGTAAATGCTCGTGCGGGCGTTCGGCGGAGCCGTTCGGTTGTAGGGGATGAGCGTCCTGTCCTTCGGCACGAAGACCCGCACCTCGCCCGGGCCCAGCCGCACCGGCTTGGAGATGTTCCTCGTGCCGTCCGCCGTGAGGTAGCACATGAAGTAGGGTTCCGCCTGGCGGCCGTGCTTCTGGTTGGTCTTGTCCGCTCCCAGGTTATGGGAGAGATACCAGGTGCCGGCATCCGCCCCGTTGATCTCGAATTTCGTAATCAACGGCAGGTCCATCCACGGATAAACGGCGAAGCCTTCCGACTCGATCGCCACGTTGTAGGGATTCCAGAGCGTGACGATGGGCGTGAAGACCAGGTTCATGATCCCGCCCTCGACCTTCAGGCCCACGAAGAAGAGGACGCGGTCCAGGACAGGGGAAACGGAGGTCTCGCTACCGCGGGTTACATTGCTGTTCGGCCAGTAAGTGCTGGCCTGCGGGCGGAAGAAGGCGGTCGCCATCCCGTTCGAGCGGTAGAGGTGGCGGTAGAGATTGTAGTGCGAGCGCAGCGAATTGAAGGTGGCGGGAGAGCCGGTCTCGAAGTTGTGCTCGAAATTCACCGGATTGTAGTTGATGGTTACGTTCACCGGTGTGCCGTCGTTGATCGGCTGGAAAAGGGGCGTTTCGCCGCCTGGAGCATTGCCGCCGCCGAAAGGGTTCGTGACCTCGCCCCAGCGGGAAGCGTTGAAATCCTGGTCCCCGAGTTCAAATCCGAGGGAGAAGTCCGTCTTCAAGCCGCCGTTCACCACGTCGGCCAGCACGCCCTTGGAGTGCGCGGTGTGCTCGCGGCCGAGTTCCGCCGCGGTCTCCCGCGCCAGGCCGAATTCCGTGTCCAGCACCGCCTGCCGCATGCCCAGGACCCGGCCGCTGCGGCGGTCCCAATCGGATTCTGGCTGATTGGCCAGGCCGGAAAGCGCCAGATTCGGTCCCGAGGGGGCATGGATCGCGTCGTTCGGTGCGTACCGTGGGATGTCGGTGCCCACGTTGATCTTGGCCTTGGTGGCTTCCTGGGTAACGGCCCAGGCCATGCTACCTGCCATGCCGTCCATGCTTTCCACGGGGATGGTCCGGGCACGCATCTCGAAGCCGTCCGACTTCTGGGAAAAGAGCAGCGGGTCGTCCGGCTGGTTCGCTCCCTGGGCGTATTCCCGCGTCTCAAGCGCTTCCGGGTCGGGGTGGGAAGTCAGCCAACTGCGGAAACGATCCTTCTTCCAGGTATCGTAGGGCGGGGCGGGGGACAGGGCGTTTGTCGTCTGCGAACCGGCCGCGGATTCCCATACCCCGGTCAGGTAGGGTTGGCCCGCTCCGTCCAGGATCGCGGCATCCGCCGTCACCCGGCGGTCGTCGCCCAGCTCGTTCTGCAACTGGCCGATGGCGAGGGACAGGGCCACCCGGGCATTCGCTTGGGCCACCCGGCGGGCATCCCCGACGCTCGATCCGCGCAGGGCGATATTCCCGAGGGAAAGGAGTCCGATGGCCAGCACGGACAGCATGGCCATCAGTAACAGCG
Organism: uncultured Verrucomicrobiaceae bacterium; assembly: GCA_965651965.1. GTDB lineage: Bacteria > Verrucomicrobiota > Verrucomicrobiia > Verrucomicrobiales > Akkermansiaceae > Haloferula. The sequence goes on from CBFGVD010000151.1 coordinate 5,820, forward strand.
CCACTACCAGCGCGAAGCCTTGGCGGCGGGCTTTCGAAGCCGGGAAGCGTGTTTTGCTCCGCTTCATGTTGGGGTCTTTCATGGCAGTTTTCGATGAATTCTGCAATACGCAGTATATACGCCGTTCCCGACAAACGGGTTTATTCTAACCCGGAAATTTTCGTTTTTTAGGCGAAATTTATCGCCTGAAGGCATGGATGCCTGAGGAGGACTAGCTCCGGAGCATTCCCATCCGGCCCCGGAAACCCCGGCGCGACCGGATTTTTCGGTGAGTAAATCGGTTGATAATCAATCGGTTTTAAGGTGGGTCCCATTTTGGGAATAGGTCGCCACCCGGACTGTCAGGTCGTCGATCGCGATGTCGCCGCCCTCGGCGTTGGAAATCGTCAGGGAATCCACTAGCACGCCGGGTTCCACTTTGAGCTGGTCGATGAAGATTCCGCGGGTTCCCGAGCCTTCGTACAGGTTCACCTGGCCGGTGCCGGTATCGTAAGTCAGCGTCAGCAGGTGGGGCTCGAGGGCGCTGATGCGGGTGCCGATGGAGTGCTCCCCGCTGCGCTCGTTCTTGAGCTGCCAGTGGTGGCCGCGGGATTTCCGCGCGACGAGGCTGAAAAGGTGGCCGTTGCCCTTGGCGTTGAAGCTGATGCGCTCCGCCGCGTCCAGATAGGCGGCCTTGTCCCAGATATTGACCGGGACGTGGGTTGAAAAGGTCGCCATGTAAACCCGGCGGCCGACCGCGGGCTGGCCGTCGCTGAATTTCGCCGTGAGCGTGCGCGGCCCCTTGGAGGTGTCCAGGCGGCCCTGGGTCACGGTGGAGGGGTTTCTTTCCATCTCCACCTTCCACGGGTGACCCGTGTCCGGCTGCTTGTCATGCAGTTTGGTGCCTTCGCTCTCGCTGAAATCGTCGCGGAAGATCGTTTCGTCCCAGGGCAGGGATTGCACGAAGTGCTCCCCCTCGTTGCGGTGCGTGAGGAAGCTCCCCGTGCGCTTCCATGTCGCTCCCGAGCCGGCCTGGACCCGCTGGCGGGGTTCGCCGGGCGCGCGCTCGATTTCCACGATGCCGGAGGTCACGTGGGTTTCCACGGTGCCGTCGGCCAGGACTTCCACGCCGAACTTCGTGCCGATGTTCCGGATGATGCCCGCCGGGGTGTGGACCTCGAAGCCGCGGCCGCCGGGGGAGATCTGGAGGAAAATCTTGCCTTCCTGAAGCTCCAGCTTGCCCTTGTGAGCCAACAGCTTGACCCGTGCCGGACCTTCCACGCAGGCCTCCACGTAGGGGCCCACGGCCAGGGAGACGACGCCGCCCTTCACTTCCAGCAGTTCGTCCTTTTTCAGGGAGGTCACCGGCTTCGCCTCGCCGTCCACCAGGTAGTTGCCGTCCACGGAGGCCGTCAGGGTGGCGGCGCTGCGGGAGCCGTTGAAAAGGAACATGGCGCCGAAGGAAAGCATCAGCACCGCCGCCGCGGCCCAGGCGGTGCGGAGGAAGAGCTTGCGGTGGGAGCGCTTGACCACCCAGTGGTCCTCCGCGGTCTTCGCATGCACGGAGATGTAATCCGGCACCTCGTAGCGCTCGGAGAGCATCTGGTCCACGCCCAGCAGCTCGTAGTATTCCCTGCGCACGGCGGGATCGCGGCGCATCAGGTCCTGCACGCGGGCGAAGTCCTGCTTTTTGATCGTTCCTTCGATCAGCCGGTTCAGCAGGCGGTTGAGTTCGTGGTCTTCCATCAGGATTCG
>CBFGVD010000152.1:0-7504 GCA_965651965.1 uncultured Verrucomicrobiaceae bacterium
CTTCGCGCGGACCCCGATGGCGTTCCCCGGCCAATCCCGCACGATTCTCGCCTCCGCGCGGCTTTGGTTCAAAAGGAGCTCCAGACCGTTGAATCCGACATCCGTGCCGAAGGAGCGATGAAGCAGCACGACTGCCGCCTGCTCTCCTTCATTGTCCCGGATCACGAGATCCACCGTCCAAGGGTCGCAGCGTTCGTGCTCCAGACGCCCCGGCAAGGCGATGCCCGTATCCCCGTCCAGCTTCACCGCCTGGCCGGATTTCCCTGCCGTTCGCGGCAGTCCGTTTCCCTTCGCTGCGGGGGCTCCGGCGGCATCCTCCAGCTCGGCTGCCGGGCCCTCGCCATCGAAAGTCAGGTGCGAGACGAGACCGGCCTGCGGAGGAGAGCCGGGAGCGCCCGCCAGCCATGCCTCGAATGCCGCGCCGCGTTCCGAACGGAGGCTCACCACCGACGCCCCGGCTTCGTGGAGCCTCTGTTTCGCTTCTTCCAGCGCCTTCTCTTGGGCTGCATCCGGCAAGAGAAGTCCCGGCGAGGGCTGGACGGCCGCGGAATTGTAGAACCCGCGCTCCGGGATGGAATTGAAATACGCCCCGAGCGAGTAGTAGTCCCGCATGCCGATGGGGTCGTACTTGTGGTCGTGGCAGCGGGTGCATTCCATCGTGAGCGCGAGGAACACGGAGCCGAAGGTGTGGACGCGGTCCGCCATGTTCTCGACCAGAAATTCCTCCGCCACCGAGCCCCCCTCGTTCGTCAGGCGGTGGAGCCGGTTGAAGGCGGTCGCCAGTTTCTGGTCCCGCGTGGCATCCGGCAGAAGATCCCCCGCCACCTGCCAGGTGATGAAGCGGTCGATGGGGAGGTTCGCATTGAAGGAACGGACCACCCAATCCCGCCAGGGCCAAAAGGCGGTCAACTGGTCCGACTGGTAGCCGTAGGAATCCGCGTAGCGCGCGGCATCCAGCCATGCCACCGCGAAATGCTCGCCGAAGCGCGGGCTCGCGAGCAGGCGGTCCGCGGCGGCAGCCTTCGCGGCAGGCAAGCCGGTCCGCGCGGCCTCCTGAAAGGTGGCGATCTCTTCCGGGGAGGGAGGAAGTCCGGTAAGGTCCAGCGAGGTCCGGCGGAGCCAGCGCAGGGGCGCGGCGGCGGGAGAAGCTGCGATTCCCTCCCCCTCCAGACGCGCCAGGACGAAGCGGTCGATCTCGTTCGCCGCCTCTTTGTCATTTCCGGGGCGGGGCACGGCTACGGCATCCGGCAGGGGAAGGAAGGCCCAGTGGGGTTCGTATTCCGCCCCCTCCCCGATCCATTTGCGAAGGATCGCCTTTTCATCCTCGCTCAAGACGAGGTGCGATGAGGGGGGAGGCATCACCTGCTCGGGATCCTTCGAGGCGATCCGCCGCCACGCCGCGGATTTTTCCGGATCGCCCGGGACGATGGCGCTCCCGGCCGAGCCTTCGAGGGGGGAGAAGGCTCCCTCCGCCGTATCCAGGCGCAGACCCGCCTCGCGTTTGCCTGCATCCGGCCCGTGGCAGGCGAAGCACTTGTCCGAGAGGATCGGCCGGACCTCGAAGGCATAGGACACGGGGCTGTCCGCGGCGAGGACGGGCATCACCGGGGCCAGAGCGAGCAGGAGCGGGCGCAGCATGGAATCAGAGGCTCCCTACGATGGCAGGAAGGCGCAGTTATCCCACACTTTCAGGCGTCACCGCTTTGGGTGACCCCGTTTTACCCGGCGAAGGCGTGCGCCGGGAGTCCCTTCACTCCCAGACCGCGGATCACGAAAAGCCGGCCAGCGTCGGCTTCTTCCACGCTCTTGTGGACACCGGTGGTCACATACAGATCGGCAAGACCCGGCCCGCCGAAGGCGCAGGCGGTGGTTTCCAGACAGGGCAGATCCACCCGGCGGAGTTCCTCCCCGCTCGACGGGCTGAAACAGGCAACACATGCCCCGTGGCAGAAAGCAATCCACAGATTGCCATCGGCATCGATGGTCATGCCGTCCGGAGAGGCATCGTGGTGCGCGGTAGAGACCACGCTGCGGAGATTCGTGAGGTGCCCGGCTTCATAATCGAAGGCGAGGACCTCCTTCCGCGGGGTATCGATATAATAAACGGTCCGCCCGTCCCCGCTCCAGACGATGCCGTTCGAGTTCGTGACCGGGCCGAAAACCTCGTGGATGGAGCGATCGGGGTCGAGCCGGTAGAGCCGGGCATCGCCGGTCTTTTTCACGAGGCTGATCGTTCCTGCGAAGAACCGCCCGTCCGGCGAGCATTTCCCATCGTTGAAGCGGTTATCGGCCTTATCCGGCTCGGGGTCGCCGAGCGCCGTCAGCTTCCCGCTCTCCTCGTCCAGGAAATGGAATCCATGATCCCCGGCGATCACCAAACCGCCCGCGTCCCGCGGCACCACGGTGCCGACCCTCTCCCCGATCTCCCATACCTTCTCGGTGCCGGTGGCGGGATCGAAACGGATCACGCGTCGGTCCTCGATATCCACGTAGAGAAGAGCATCCTTCCACCAGATGGGGCCTTCACCCCAGCGGGCACGATAATTGCCGACGGTCTCGATGGTCACGGCGGCAAGCTAGAACAGGCTTGCGCGGGGAAAAGCAGAAAGCCCGGATTCACGGCGGCGGACCGGTTTTCCCGGAAAACGGATTTGTCATAAGGCGGAAAATGCGGTAGGGACCGAGTCCTCCCGAACCGGGAAACCCGCGCCAGAACCACGCCCGGCCTTCTCTTTATCATGCCGTCCGCCATTCTGAAATCCCCCTTGATCCTTGCCGTGCTGCTGTGGCTCGGCGCAAGCCAGGAGGCGCTGCGCGCCTGGGAGACGAGGACCCTGAGCGGCCGGGAATATGTGGCCGTGGACGGGATGAAAGATTTCTACGGTTTCGGCGCGATCAAGCGGGCCGGCAATCAGGTCATCCTGGAGAACAAGAAGGTCCTCATGAAACTCCGGGTCGGCAGCCAGGAGTGCATCATGAACGGCGTGAAATTCGTCTTCAGCTACAAGGTGGAAGATTCCGGCGGACGGGCTTGGATCTCGCGGATCGATCTGGCGAAGCTGGTGGATCCGGTGCTGCGGCCGAACTACATCGGCAAGGCCGGCAATTTCCGGACGGTCATCATCGACCCCGGCCATGGAGGCAAGGATCCCGGAGCGGTCAACGGCATCGGCACTGAAGCGAACTACAATCTGGACGTCGCCAACCGGCTCAAGAAACTGCTCATGGCACGCAAATACAAGGTGCTGATGACGAGGGAGTCCAACCGCTACCTCACGCTCCAGGAGCGGGTCGATTTCGCCAACCGGGTCCAGGACAACGCCATCTTCATTTCGATCCATCACAATTCCGGCGGGTCGGCAGCGCGGGGGCTGGAAACCTTCACCCTCTCTCCCATCGGTGTCGCGCACTACGGCCGCGGCCTGAATTCCTCCGACTTCCAGGCAAGAACGGGAAACAGCCACGATTCGGCGAACGTCGCCCTGGCCACTGCCGTGCACGGCTTCGTCTCCCGCCGGCTGGGAAAAAACACCTTCGACCGCGGGATCAAGCGCGCGCGTTTCAGCGTGCTTACGGGGGTCAAGCACCCCTCGATTCTGATCGAGTGCGGTTTCATGACCCACCAGTTGGAAGCACGCCTGATTCACAATGACGCGTATCGCAACGCGGTCGCGAACGGCATCGCCGAAGCGGTGGACAGATACCGCGTGGCCGTGGGCCGGAAAACGCCCTGAGAAACAGGGAGGAGATCTTTTTCAGACCCCGGGGACCCCCCGCGGGCGCCAGGTGAGCAACTCGGGCTCGCCATCCGTGATCAGGACGGTGTGCTCGAAATGGGCGGAGGGCTTCCCATCCGTGGTGATGACGGTCCAGCCATCGTCCAGAATCCTGACGGAGGGCGATCCAGCATTCACCATCGGCTCGATGGCAAGCACCATCCCGGCGGAAAGGACCGGGCTCTTCCCCTGCGGGCGGTAATTCGGCACCTGGGGTTCCTCATGGAGATCGCGGCCCACGCCGTGGCCCACGAACTCCCGCACCACGGTGAAGCCGAGCGGTTTCACATGGTCTTCCACCGCGCCACAGAGCTCGGCCAGGCGCTCGCCAGCCCTGGCATGGGAAATCGCGGCGAACAGGGATTCCTCCGTGGCCACCAGGAGCCGCCGGGTTTCTTCCGGGATGTCGCCGACCGCGACGGTGATCGCATTATCCCCAATCCAGCCGCCTTTCACGACGCCTACGTCGAGCTTCACGATGTCTCCGGGCTGAATCCGCCGCGGGCCGCCGATGCCATGGACCACCTCTTCATTCACGGAGATGCAGATCTGGCCCTTGAAACCGCCGTAGCCGAGAAAGGCGCTCTTGCAATCCCGCTCTTTCATCAGCTCCTTCGCAAGCTGGTCCACTTCGAGCGTGGTCGTCCCGGGCTTCACCGCTTTCACGAGCTCCAACAGGATCTCGCTGGCCGTTTCTCCCGCACGGCGCATGCGCTCGATCTCATGCGGGGTCTTGATCTTGATCTTATGCCGCCTGGCCATGGCCTTTCAGGGAACTGACGAGTTCGAGAAGACGCTTCTCCACCTCGTCGGGACTTTGTGTCGCATCGAAGCGGCGGAGCACGCCTTCCCGATCGTAGTCCGCGATGACCGGCTGGGTGTGTTCCTCGAACTCCGCGAGGCGGGAGCGGAAATTCGCCGGGGTATCATCGGTACGCGGCCCGGCGACCCCTCCGCATTCCGGGCAACGGCCGGCGCCATTCAATTCCTGGCGGCGGCCGGTCCAGCGGCATTCCGGGCACTCCAGCCGGTTGCCGATGCGGACCAACAATTCATCCACCGGAACTTCGAGCAGGATGGCGGCATCGAGCTTCTGCTTCCGCTCTTTCAACCAATCCGCAAGGAAAGCGGCCTGGGAAGCGCTGCGGGGATAGCCATCGAGCACCCAGCCGCCCTGTTGTTTGTCCAGCCACTCTCCCATGATGGGATTCATGAGTTCGTCCGGCAGGTATTCACCGCGGGCGAGGATGGGCTCCGCCTGACGGCCCAGCGGGCTGGCATCTTCCACGGCGGAGCGCAGCAGCGCCCCGGTGCTGAGATAGGCAAGGCCGAGGTCTTCGGCCAGACGCCTCCCTTGCGTGCCTTTCCCGGAAGCGGGAGGGCCGAGCAGGACGAAATGACGGGGCATGGGTGAACGGGGGAAGAGGCGGGCCTTACTTGGCGATCCAAGCGGCGGCCGCCACGACGATGATCAGGCCGATCACCGCCCAGAGATAAACAAGAGCCGTGCTGGAAGCAGCGCTTCCGGTCTGTGCGAGACGGTCGTAGCGGCCCTTCAGCTTGCCCTTGCGGAGGAAGCCGTCGTAGTGGCGCTGCAGGAGATGGGTCTCCACCTGGCGCATGATATCGAGCACCACGCCCACGAGAATGAGCAAACTGGTGCCGCCGAAGAACTGCAGGACCATGGAGTTCTGATCGAGTCCCACGAGGTGCCCGACGATCGCGGGCAGGACGAAGACGAGGGTGAGGAAGATGGACCCCGCGAAAGTGAGGCGGGTCATCGTGTAGTCCAGGAAATCCGCGGTCGGTTTGCCCGGACGCACGCCCGGGATGTAGCCGCCGTTCCGCTTCAGATCCTCGGAGATCTGGGAAGGCTGGAACATCGTGGCCACCCAGAAGTAGGAGAAGAAGAAGATGAAGAGGGCACCGAGGATATAGTACCACGTGCCGCCCATGCCGAGCTCGCCTTGAAGCCTCACCGCCCACGGCGCGCTTTTGAAGAACCAGGTGAGCATCATCGGCGGAAGGGACAGGATCGCCGTCGCGAAAATGATCGGCATGACGCCGGCGTAGTTCACTTTCAGCGGCAAGTACTGGGTCTGCCCGCCGAATTGCTTCCGGCCGACAACCCGCTTCGCATACTGCACGGCGATGCGGCGCTGCGCCTGCGTAATGGCGATGGTGCCGGCAATCACGAGGAGGAGCATCGCGACCATCACGACCATCATCGAAGAGCGGAAGGGGTTCACGTCCTCCCCCGTGACAAAGTGCTGCCAAGCTTGAACCAGCGCGCCCGGGAGGGCGGAAATGATGTTCACGGTAATGATGATCGAAGTACCGTTTCCGATGCCCCGCTCAGTCATCTGATCGCCGATCCACATCAGGAGCAAGGTGCCCGAGACGAGGGTGACCACGGTGAGGGCCATCCAAAAGGCCGAGGCGTCCGGGACAAGCTCGCCGTATTTCTCGATGCCCGGCATGTAGAACATCTGGTCGGGCTGGGCCAGGGTGCGCGCCACGAAGAAGCCCTGCACCAGCGCGATGGCGATGGTGATGTAGCGGGTGTACTGGGTGATCTTCTGGCGGCCGCCGTCTTCCCGGGCCAGACGCGCCAGCTTCGGCACCACGGCCGTCATGAGCTGGACCATGATCGATGCCGAGATGTACGGCATGATCCCGAGGGCGAAAATACCCGCCTGCTGCAGGCCGCCGCCGGCGAAGATGGTGAGCATCGCGCCGAAGGCGTTGCCGCCGCCGTCCTTCGATGCATTCTCCATCCAATCCTCGATCACCGAAGCATCCACCCCGGGGAGGGTGATGTGTACGCCGAGGCGTACGATGATGATCATGGCGAGGGTGAAGAGAATCCGGTCGCGGAGTTCCGGCACCTTCCAGGTGTTCTTGAATGCGGAGACCATGTGAAAGCGGGGTGCAAAAAGCGACGGGTTTGTAAACGCGGAAAGGAAGCGATCAAGCGCTTCCTCACCGGTGACCCGTCATGACAGGGAAGAACAATGCATCAGGCTTCGGCGGCTGCCTGGACGCTGCCGCCGGCCTTCTCGACCTTTTCCTTGGCGGAAGCGCTGATCGTGTCCACGGCGATGGTGACTTTCTTGGTCAGTTCGCCCTGGCCCAACACTTTCACCACATCGCAGGAACGGTTGATGAGACCCGCCTTGCGAAGGGCTTCTTCCGTAACGGTGTCGCCGTCGTTGAAGGCCTTCTCGATCTGGGCGAGATTCACCACTTCGACCTTGGTCTTGAAGTTGATGTTGTTGAAACCGCGCTTCGGCAGGCGACGATGCAGGGGCATCTGGCCGCCTTCGAAGCCGACACGGGTGCCGCTGCCGGAGCGGGCTTTCTGGCCCTTGTTGCCCTTGCAGGAGGTCTTGCCGTGGCCGGAGCTTTCACCGCAGCCGAGGCGCTTGACCCGATGCTTGGCTCCTTTGTTCGGAGCGAGAGTGTGAAGTTTCATCTTCGTGGAGAGCTATTGGTTATTGGTTACTAGCCATTGGCCGAAGGCGCGGGGGAAGCCCCCCGAAACCCGGGACCAACGGCTTCTAACTCAGATCGCCTTCTCCTTCTTCTTGCCGCGGGATCCGAGGATCTGGTCGCGGGTGCGAAGCTGGGACAGCGCCTTGAGGGTGGCCTTGACCACGTTCGAGTGATTGGAGGAGCCCATCGACTTGGCGAGGACGTCGCGGATGCCGACCGCCTCGCAGACGGCG
>CBFGVD010000153.1:0-7489 GCA_965651965.1 uncultured Verrucomicrobiaceae bacterium
GACCTGCCCGCCGTCCGAAAGCGCGGTGACGGTGCCGGAAAGGCGCGAGCCGTCCTTCAGGGTGACCTCGTCCGCCGCGGCGGGCAGGAGGGAAGCGAGAATGAGCGCGTAGCGGTGCACGGGCAAGGGGGGGTCAGAGATCCTCGTCCCACTCGTCCAGGAAGCCTCCGGTGGATTGGAACTCCAGCACCACGGCGGGGGCGAGGTCCAGATCCAGCTTCCCGGCCAGACGGTTGTCCAGGCGGATGCGGCCGTCCGCGGCCTCCAGCGGGATGCCGCTGATGCGCCCGACCGGCTGCAGATGCACGGTGATTTCCCCGGCGGGGGATTGCTCGGCCTTGCGCCGGCCGGAACGGGCGAAGTGCATCTCCGCCACTTCTTCCAGCGGGATCTTCAGCCCGGCGAAGCGGGAGTCGATCTCCACCTTCCCGTCCTGGATGCCGCGGATGCTGCCGGAGAAGCGGTCCGTGCCGTTCGTCAGCAGCACGATGTCCTGGGTCTCGCTTTCCATGCTGCGGGCGGAGTCCGTCATGCCGTTCCACTCCGCCACCACGATGTCGGAGATGCGCACGCGGGAGCCGTTCCCCTGCACGTGGAAGCCGAAGGCCCCGCCCGGCGCGGCGTAGGCCTGCGCGGCCTCCCCGTCCTCCTCCTCCCCGGTGTACCACTGGAGGGCGAATTCGCCGTCGATGTAGAGCGCGATGCTGCCCTCCTTGCGGTCGCAGCGGATCTCGAAGAGCGCCTCGCCCGTGTCCGGCAGGCGGATGGAGGTGCTGCCCACGCGGACCTGGGAAATCTTCGGCTGCCCGTCCTCGTCGAACCAGGTGCGCTGGAGCCGCACGTAGCCGGGATTGAAGCCGAGCACGTAGGCGGTGCCGAAGACGCGGGCGTAGTGGGCCGGGCCGGCGAAGCGCCGTTCGTCCTCCCCCTCGTCCTCCTTTTCCGGCGGCGCGGGCTGGGCCAGATCCGCATGGATCGCCACGGAGACGGAGGGGCGGGAACGCCAGCCGAGCTTGAAGCGCAGGATCGAGCGGTCCGGCATCCCCGCGTCGCAGGTGATGGCGTCGCTGCCGCTGCGCGAGTACCAGGCGGTGCCGGAGTGGGTCCAGCCGGGCTTTTCGTCCTCCGGCTTGTCCTTTTTCCGCGGGAAGCCCGGCAGATTCCCGGCGAAGGGATCGTGATCGTCCCGCTCGGAAGGTTCGGCACGGACGATGTTCCAGCCCTTTTCATCGAAGGGCCCGGCATAGAGCAACCTGCCGCCGAAGGGATTCGGCGCGATGGAAGCGATGCAATCCCGCGGCAGGCCGAGCACCCCGGCGGCGCTGGTTTCCAGGGTGAATTCGTGCTCGTCCGCGGCCACCACCCTGCCGGGGATGCGGTCGCCGTTGACCAGGGTCACGTGGCAGGGATCCGCCATCGGGGAGATCGGCCGCGCCCCGCGCAGCACGATCTGGCGGACCTTTTCGCGCTGGAGCTCGATCGGTGTGGCGATGTCCGGGCGCTCCCAGGAGATTTTTCCGTTCGCGTCGATCCCGCCGAAGCGGCCCTGGAGTTGGTCGCCGTTGGTGAAGCGCAGGTGGTCCTGCGCCTCCTCCTCCGCGCGGAGGCCGGCGGCGAGCAGGAGCGGCAGTAGGGCGATGACCGGGCGTCGGATCATTTTTCGTAGATGGGAAGATACCTGTAATTCAGGGCCAGGGAAAGCAGGGATCCCGCGGTGTTGAAGGACTGGCCCTTGTTCCCCGGCCAGGAACCGTCCCGCGACTGGCTGGCGGAAAGGTAGCGGATATTCAGGGCGTTCCACTCTTCCCACGCCCCGGCGTCGGCATGGAAGAGCGCCTGCGACATGTAATACTCGAAATAATACGGGTAGTGCCGGTCCCGGTAGGTCATCTGCTTGCGCAGGTACTCCACGGAACTCTGGTAGCCCTTGCCCTCCTTTTCCTTCGCCAGGGCCAGGCAGAGCACGCCGATGGCGGTGAGGGTGGGCTTGCCGCCGCTGGCGGAGGTGTAGCCGTAGGAGCCGTCCGTGCCGCGGCAGCGGGCCATGTAGGCCAGGCCCTTGCGGAGCGCCTCGTCCGGCACCGGCAGGCCCGCGTTCCGCGCGGCGAAGAGGGCCACGATCTGGCAGCCGGAGACGGTGGTGTCCGCATCCGTGCTGTCCGGGGTGTAGCGCCAGGCGTCGGAATTGTTCCGGCCCTGGGCGCTGAGGATCAGGTCCACGCATTTCTTCAGCGCGGGGGCGATCTTCGGGTTGTCCACCGCGCCGTAGGCCTCCGCCAGCGCCAGGGTGGCGAAGCCGTGGTTGTACATGCTGCTGCCGATGTAGCCGTTCCCCTCGTTCTGGTTTGCCAGCAGGTAGTCGATCCCCCGGCGGATGTTCGCCGCGTAGGGCCCGTGGTTCGGGTCCTCCCCGTGGGCGAGGAAGGCGACCACGGCCAGGGCGACCACGCCGGGCTCGCTGCCCATGCTGTCGTTCCAGGAGCCCTGCGCGTTCTGGGAGCGGGCCAGGTAGGCCAGCCCGCGCTCGAACATGGTATCCACCTGCGGCGGCACCGGGTCGTCCGGCCGGCGGGGCAGGTCCTGCGCGGGCGCGGCGGCGGCCGCGGCCAGGAAGAGCGGGATCAGGCGGGGGAGAATCTTCATCATTTCGCGAGCTTTTCCGCGGCCCGGTTGTAGGCGTCCAGCGCATCCTGGAATTCCCGTGGCAAACCCTGGCCGGCCGTGCCGGAGGCCTTCGGGATCCGGCGCTCCTCCACCTTGCCGCCGGAGGCCCCGCCGGCGGCGGAGTTCGCCGTGTCGGAGAGCCCGGTCATGCCCTCGCCGCCCTTGTCGCCGGGCTTTTCACCCGGCTTCTCCCCGGGTTTTTCGCCCGGTTCCCCGCCCATCATCTGCTGCATCATCTCCAGCATCGCACCGCTGCCCTGGCCGGGGCCGGAGCACTGCGCCTGGCGTTCCTTCGCGGCCTCGAAGATCTTTTCGATCACGTCCGTCTCCGCGGCGATGGTGCCGCCGCCGGTCTCGTGCTCCAGCAGCAGGTAGGAGGCCTCGTCCATCGCTTCCTCCACCGCTTCCAGCAGCTCGATGAGCTTGGGGTGGGTTTGCTCGATGGTGAGCTGCTGCACGTCCGCGGCGAGTTCGTCCTGCTTCTCGGAGAGGGCGCGCGCGCCTTCCTGGTGTCTGGCGATCTTCGCGGCCAGGTCTTCCTCCGCCGCGGGGAGCGGGGCGGCCAGGGCCAGGATGAGGAATGATGCGGCGGTTTTCATGGTTTGGAAGCGGGGTTGCCTTCGTACGAGCGGCGCAGGGTCTCCAGCGCGCGGGTGCGCGCCCGCAGGTCCTGCTCCTGCTGGATCATTTTCATCATGCGCAGCATGAATTCGAAATCCTCGTCCTCCCCGCCGCCGCCTCCTCCGCCTCCACCGCCGCCGCCCTGTTCCTTCTCGCCCTCCAGGATGGCGGCCCATTCCCGCAGCTTGGCGGCCCAGTGGTCCGCCTCTTCCCGGGCCAGGAAGCCGTGGTTCGCATCCAGGCGGATGCGCAGGTCCTCCAGGCGCAGGTCGATGCGGGATTCGGTCATGGCGTCCAGCACCTTGCGGTAGGCTTCCTTGTTCGTGCGGGTGAAGAAATGGTTCAGGTCCTCCTGGATCCAGCGGATGTCGGAGCTGATGTTGTTCTGCTGGCGGATGGTGTCCTTGAGCTTGCCCGCGTCCGCCGGGTCCAGCGCGTCCGGGGCGGTGCCGCCGGTGCGCTCGTAGGCATTCCAGACGGTGGTGCCGATGCCCTCTTCCTCCGCGGCGGCTTTTTTCAGGCGGTTGACGAAGGTGCTGGCCTCGAAGCGTTCGTTCGCGTCGTTCGCCTTGTCCAGGGCCTCCTGCATTTTTTCGAGCACTTCCTTCTGCTCCTGCACGGCCTTCTGCATTTCCTGGCGGGTTTTCTCGCCGGTATTCCGCTGGTCCTGCGCCTCGCCGAGCGGCTTTTCCACCTCCGGCATGTCCGTCTCGCCCAGTTCCTTCATGGACTGGAGCGCGTCGGCCATTTTTTTGAGCGTTTCCTTGTCGATCGTGCCGTTGCGGGTGCTGTCCTGGAAAAGCTGCTGCATGCGTTCGGAGAGCTCCTGCATGCGCTCCGCCTGCTGGCGCTCGGAGTCCTGCTGGGTCTGGAGCCGCTTGAGGTTTTCCTCCTTGTGGAGGTCTTCCGGGTCCAGGCGCTCCAGGCGCTGGTTTTCCTCGTAGAGATTGCGCTCGCGCCGGGCCAGATCCTCCAGCTCGCCGATCGCGCGGTCGAAGCGGGACTTCAGCATCTGCGCGTGCTCGTCGTGGGTCAGCACGTAGATCGTCACCGGCTGGGAGTAGGCGCGGGGCCGGTCCGGCTTGTAGTCCTCCGCCCAGCCGCGGAGGGTGAGCTTCTGCGGCGGGATGCCGTAGGCGGCGGGGGAGAAGGCGACGTCCCCGGAGAGGCGGTTCATCCCCGGGCCGCCGGGCACCAGGTCCAGTCCGCCGGCGGCGGGCGTCTCGTCCGTGGGGCGGGTGAATTCCCCGCTCCATTCCAGGCCGATCTTGCGGAGGCCGAAGTCATCCTCCGAGAGCACCTGGAAATCGACCGTCTCCTCCGGCAGCATCACGTGCTGCCGCGGCAGGCCCTGGATGTAGATCCCGGGGGCCTCGTCCGCCACGGTCTCCACCCGGATCTCGAAGCCGCGCTCGCCTTCCAGGCCGAGCGTGTCCCGCCAGCGCAAGGGCAGGGTGAAACCGCTGGCGCCGATCTCCAGCCCGGGGGTCAGGGCGCTGCTGCCGCGGAGGATCATGCTCCCGCCCGCGGCGGCGGATTCCCCGGCCGCGGTCTCCGCCAGGGGCACCGGCGGGCCGTATTCCGCCTCCGCGAGGTCCCGCGTGGTCTCGATCCGCACGGTGGCGCGGCTGCCTTCCACCGCGGAGAGCACGCCCGCGCCCAGATCCACCTCCCGCGCGGGCATCTGCAGGTAGTCCGGGTAGCGCAGTTCCGCGAAGACCTTCCGCACCGCGGGCCGCAGGGTGGGGATCACGCGCACGGCATGCCGCGCATCCCCGATTTCCACCCGCACGATGCCCGGCTCCTGCTGCGGCGGGAAGCGGAAGCGGTAGCGGTCCTCCGCCAGCTCCGCGGACACGGGGTCCTGCCGGCCGTAGCGGGCGGTGCCCGCGGCGGGCCGCCACTCGCTGTCCCCGGCGAGTCCCAGGACCAGCTCGAAGGGCTCGCCCTGCGGCACCGGCATGGATTCCGGCACGCCGGTCAGGGCGGTGAAAGTATAGCGCTCCGCGGCGGAGAGCGGCATCAGCCAGCGTTTCAGCGCGCTCATCCCCGCCTTCGGCAGGAAGACCAGCACCGCGGATGCCCCCAGCGCCAGCGCCGCCACCGCCAGGAACCAGGAGCGCTGGCGGGAGGCGGGCAGGGCCTCTTCCAGCTTGCGCCGCTCCGCCTCCGCCGCCACCTGCTCCATGGCCGCGGCCCGCAGGCGCGGCGAGAGCGTGTCCGCCCCCTCCACCTGCTGCTGCAGCTCCACCACGCCCAGCAGGCGGTCCCCCAGGCCGGGGAAGCGCCGGGCGATCAGGCGCGCCAGCTGGTTCTCCCGCCGGTGCCGCCACACCCAGCGGTGCAGCCACAGCGGGGCGAAAACGGCCATCAGCGATGTCCCGGCGACCAGGATGCCCAGGCGCAGGAGCCCGGGCGTCTGCCACACCCGGTCCAGCGCGAAGACCAGCAGGAAGGAAAACAGCAGCCCGAAGCAGCCCGCCAGCACGGCCTCCGCGATCTTCGCGCGCCACAAGCGGCGGCGGAACGCGGCGAGCTGGATGCGCAGCGAATCCGGGATGGGGATTTCCTCCGGCGTTTGCGGGTGTTCAGCCATGGATCCGGAAGGTAAACGGCGCTCGCTGCATCTGCTTTGCCAAAATCGCAGGAGAAACGCCGGAATTCCAGCGGATTTCTCGCACGGCACGGCGCGCCTTCAAACGGAAAGCGCCCGCACCCGCGAAAGCGCGGCCCGCCGCCGGGCCGGGATGCCCGCGGAATCCTCCCGCTTTCAGCCCCGCCTTGCCGTTTCCCGTATCTGCTGCATCATCCGCCCGCCCGGACCGACCCGGGGATGTCTTTTTCCCAATCCAAACCCTCCCGCATGGAGTCGCACCGCCGCAGCCTGCCTTTCTACGTCATCGGCCACAAGAATCCGGATACCGACGCGATTTGCTCCGCCATCGGGAATGCCGCGCTGCTGCGGATGACGGGGCAACCCGGCGCCACCGCGGCCCGCTGCGGGGAGGTGCCCGCCCGCACCGCCTGGGTGCTGGAGCAGGCGGGGATCGAGACCCCGCCGCTGATCACGGACGTGCGGGCCACCGCCGGGATGATCTGCCGCCGGGATGTCGTCCAGGTCTGCGCCACGGATACCTTCGTGGTCGCCTACCGCCGCATGCTGGCCAGCGGCGTGCGCTGCGTGCCGGTGGCGAACGGCGACGGCTCCGTGCAGGGCATGCTGCGCTACCTGGACCTGCTGGAGCTGCTGGTGCCGGGGGATGCCAGCGGCCTCCAGGCCCGCACCGTGAAGGTGGCCCTGGCCAAGATCGCCACCACCCTGCAGGCGGAGAGCGTGGGCGCGGAAATGCCCGCGGGGGACGACGAGGAGGAGCTGGTCCTGCTGGTCGGCGCGTCTTCCCAATCCACCGTGGAGCGCCGCCTCAAGCAGGCCGCGAAGGAGGGCAACGTGGGGAAATTCCTGGTCATCTGCGGGGATCGCCCGGTGGTGCAGCATTACGCGATCGAAAACGGCGCGCGCGCGCTGCTCGTGACCGGCGGGAACGGCGTGGAGCCCGCCCTGCGCGAGATGGCCCGCAAGCGCGGCGTGATCGTGCTGCTCTGCTCGCAGGACACGGCGAGCTGCTCCACCCTGATCCGCTGCTCCCGCACCGTGCGCCACGTGATGGAGACGGGCTTCGCCACCGTCTCCGCCAGCGAGCCGGTCTCCCGCCTGCGCAAGGCCCTGGCCGCCTCCGAGCAGGATCTTTTCCCGGTGCTGGACCCGATCACGAAGGAAATGATCGGCGTGCTTTCCAAGTCCGACCTCATCGACCCGCCGCGCACGCGCCTGGCGCTGGTGGATCACAATGAATTCGCCCAGGCCGTGACCGGGGTGGAGGAGTGCGAGATCGTGGAAGTCATCGACCACCACCGCCTGGCCGGGGATCTGGTCTCGCGCGAGCCGATCCGCTTCCTGAACGAGCCGGTGGGCTCCACCTCCACGCTGGTGGCGCGGAAATTCCGCCACCGCTACCTGGAGCCGGACCGCGGCACCGCCCTGTGCCTGTGCGCCGGCATCATCGCGGACACCCTGTGCCTGACTTCCCCCACCACCACGGAGCTGGACCACGAGATGCTGGGCTGGCTCAGCGGGCTCGCGGGGATCGATCCCGCGAAGTTCAAGGAGGAGTTCTTCGCCGTCGGTTCTTTGCTCGCCACCGGG
>CBFGVD010000154.1:0-7487 GCA_965651965.1 uncultured Verrucomicrobiaceae bacterium
CGGCGGGGAGGACATCGCCAAATACGAAACGGACAGCACCGCGGAGTACAACGGGATATACTATGAAAACAGCAGGATCAGCGAGGAATGGCGGCAGAACCGCCGGGACCGCGTCCGTACGGAGAAGACCCGGCGCGAGGCCCGGCAGGCGCTCGAGAAATCGATCGCGGATCTGGAGAGCCGCCGGGCCACGCTGAATGCGGGACTTTCCGGCGGAAAGCTGAACGAGACCGAGAGACAGCTTTACGAGCAGGAACTCGCGCACGCCGGGAGCCTCATCGCACAGCGGAAATCCCAGCTTGTCGAAGTGACGGCACCTTCCGCGGCGGGGGAGACCGGCGCCTCGAAGGGCGAGGCGGACGAATTGAAGCAGATGCTGCGGGATGCCCGGAGGGACATCGGCGAGGATTTCGCCAAGACCGTCCGCCTCTATCACTCCGCGGCTGCCGAAAGGGAAAAGATCCACGCGCTGAAGGAGAATCTGGCGGCACGGGAAAAATGGCTCCGGGAGCACGATCCGGAGGCAGGGAACGGCGGCTGAGGGAACGGGGTAGGAGGGGCGCTGATGGCGGAATCATACCGGAGCGACCGCATCCCTACAAGCATCCGGAATGCTATGGTGGCAGGCGTCCGGCGACCCGACGGACAGGACCCAAGACCCCAACCCATAGCGAATGAAAATACTACTCCCCGCCGCGCTGCTTGCCATCGCGCCCCTAGGACTGGATACCGCGACGGCCGCCACCGTCGCCTACTGGAACTTCGACGAAGGAAATCCCGGAGAATTTTTCTCCGAAAACCCCGCGGACGACCTTTCCGGCAACGGCTACTCGATGCTGGGCTTCGATACCACCTTCGGCCCCGCCTACTCCGCGGCGGGCGATACCCCCACCGGCTCCGGGCTCAGCCTGGACACCGTGAGCGGCGGCCGCGACGGCTACACCACCGATCCCGGGATCAACGGCTGGGCTCCGGAGCAATGGACCATCGAGGCCACCGTGGCGCTCGACAATACCTCCGGCTTCCGCACGGTCATCGGCCGGGACGGATCCTCCTTCGGCGGGCCGCTTTCGAATTTCTATTTGCAGAAGTTTGCCGATGCGAACGGCGGTCTCGGCTCCTGGCGCGTGGATTTCTCCACCGCCGGCGGCCAGCGGATCACGCTCGATACGCCCTTCGCCCCGGCGGCGGGCACCTACTACCAACTGGCGGTGACCAGCGACGGCTCGAACGCCCGCTTCTACGTCAACGACCTGAGCGGAAATGCCGGCTATACCGAGATCGGCTCGGTGGCGCTGACCGGCGGGACGGCGGCGGACAACGCGCTGGCCTCCAACGGCGCGAACTGGACCTTCGGCCGCGGCTGGTACAACGGCGGCTTCGTCGATTCCATCGACGGCCGGATGGACGAGATCCGCTTCAGCGACGAAGCCCTGGCTCCGGGGCAGTTCATCACCATTCCGGAGCCCTCGGGTGCCCTGCTCTTCGGCCTGGGCTCCCTCGCCATGCTGCGCCGCCGCCGCCGTTGAGGTGCCGGAAAGAAGGATAGGAGCGCGGGGAAGGGGCGGCTTGCGCCGCTTCCCCGCCGGGCCGCCTTCATGCCGCGCGGGCATGCTCAGCCCAGGGGGAAAGCATTTCCCGGCAGGAGCGCGGCCGCATAGGTTGCAAGCCTGCCGTCCATGCTTCCGGGAAGCGGAAGACGGGCGGCAGGCATACAACCGATACCACGATGAGCTCCTTCCAATACAACCGCCTCGACAAGAACGACGTCGCCGTCCTGCTGGTCGATCATCAATCCGGCCTCACCAACCTGGTCCATGATTTTTCGCCGGACGACTTCAAGAACAACGTCCTGGCCCTGGCGGACGCGGCCAAATACTTCAATCTGCCGACGATCCTGACCACGAGCTTCGAGGACGGGCCGAACGGTCCGCTGGTGCCCGAGCTCAAGGAGCTGTTCCCGGATGCGCCCTTCATCGCCCGGCCGGGCAACATCAATGCCTGGGACAACGAGGACTTCGTGAAGGCCGTGAAGGCCACCGGCAAGAAGCAGCTCCTGATCGCGGGCATCGTCACGGAAGTCTGCGTGGCCTTCCCCGCGCTCTCCGCCCGCGAGGAGGGCTACGAGGTCTTCGTGGTGACCGATGCTTCCGGCACCTTTAACAAGACCACGCGGGATGCCGCGTGGGCGCGCATGCAGGCCGCGGGTTGCCAGCTCATGACCTGGTTCGGCGCGGCCTGCGAGCTGCACCGCGATTGGCGGAACGATGTCGAGGGCCTGGGCACCTTGTTCTCCAATCACCTGCCTTCCTACCGCTGCCTGATCACCAGCTACACGGCGGCGAAGGGATCGAAGTGAGGCCCTCCCGCCCGGCGGGCCGCACCGCCGTTTGGGAGAAGCCGCCATGGCGGACCGTATGGACCTGCCATCATGCGCTTCATCCCACATGTCCTGGCCTGCCTGCTCTGTCTGCCCGCACCGGCCGCGCCGCCGGTGGCGGGGGATAGCGATGCCGACGGCTTGCCCGATGCCTGGGAGCGGAAGCATTTCGGCGGTCTGGCCGAGGTGCCGGGCGGCGACTTCGACCAGGATGGCGACACGAACTCGACCGAGCTCGCCGGGGATACGGATCCGGCGGACATCGCCTCGAATTCCGGTGCCGCGCAGGCCTGGCAGATCGATTTCCAAGGCGGCGCGGGCGGGGCTTTCGGCTCGGCCGATCCGGCGACGGCCGCCGCGGACCTGGGCTACGGGGCGAAGTGGAATGCCTTCCAGGTCCCGGCGACCAATGCCGAGGTCTTCGCGAAGCCGCCCGGGAAGCACAATGCCGTGCAAGACCCCGTGCTGGAAAATCTCGCCGATGCCGCGGGCCGGCCGGGCCGGGTGAAGCTGGCCGTCGCGGGCGGCGTCTCCGCCTACAATGTGGCCCGCGTGCTGGCGGCGGGCGGCAAGGCCGACCACGCCTTCGGCGATCACTGGTTCTGGGGTGCCCAGGGGCGCACGAGCGCCACGCTCGGCTTCACCTTTTCGAATCTCCCTCCGGGCACCTATTCGCTGACTGCCTACGCGAATCCCGACCGGCATGATCCGCCGCGGGATTTCGCCCTCACGGCAGGCACCGCCACGGTGCCGGTCCGGCCGGTCCATGGCGCGGGCTTTTACGCCGGGCCGGGTACTTTCGCCGGGACCATCCGCGGCATCGCCGTGGACGATGCCGGCACGATCACCGGCAGCCTGGAGACCCTGGCGGGCGATCCCAGCATCGCGGCCATGGTGCTGCGGCGGACGGCTCCGCCCGCGCGGGCGGAGCGGTAGCGCGGGGGTGTGGTTCCGTGATAGCCGGATGTGGGGCCAAGGGCACTGGACGAGCGCGGGCATCTCCTTCATAACCATGGGCATGCCCAATCCCTGGACCGGAAAAGGAAACCCCTACACGCGGGAAGAAGTGCTGGAGCGTCTGCATGACACCCTCGGCAAAGGCGAACCCATCATCGCGGCGGGAGCCGGCACGGGGATCAGCGCGAAATTCATCGAGAAAGGCGGCGCCGATCTCATCATCATCTACAATTCCGGCCGCTTCCGCATGGCGGGCCACGGCTCCACCGCGGGCCTCATGGCCTATGGGGATGCGAATGCGGTGGCGATGGAGATCGGCGAATACGAGGTGCTGCCGGTGGTGGAGGAGACCCCGGTCATCTGCGGCGTGCATGCCACCGATCCCCGCCGCCGCATGTGGCACTGGCTCGGCAAGGTGAAGGACATGGGATTCTCCGGCGTGAACAATTTCCCCACCCACTGCATCATCGACGGCAAGTTCCGCCAGGTCCTGGAGGAGACGGGCATGAGCGTGAAAAAGGAATTCGAGATGGTGGCGCTGGCCCGGAAGATGGATCTCTTCAGCATCGTGTACGTGGACGCCCCGGAAGAGGCGCGGGCGATGGCGGAAGCCGGGGCGGATGTGATCATCGCCCACGTGGGTACCACCGTGGGCGGATCGGTCGGCGTGGTGGATGCCACCATGAGCCTGCCGGAGGCGGCGCGGCGCACCCAGCGGATCATCGATGCCGGCCGCTCGGTGCGGAAGGATCTCATCTTCCTCAGCCACGGCGGCCCGATCAATACACCCGAGGACGCGGCCTACATCAACGAGCACACCGATGCGGTGGGCTTCGTGGGCGCTTCCTCCCTGGAGCGGATGGCCGTGGAGCAATCGCTCACGGACCTGACCCGGAGCTTCAAATCGATCCCCGTGAAACGTTCCTCCGCGGTCTGATCCCATGGCCACCATCGCGGTTCTCGGCACCCTGGACACGAAGGGGGAGGAGCACGCCTATGTCGCCGGGTTGATCCGGGGCAGGGGGCACTCCGTCCTGCTCGTCGATGTCGGCACGGGCGGGCCGCCTGCCGTGGCTCCGGATATCCCGCGGGAAGAAGTGGCCGCCGCCGCGGGCATCGATCTCGCGCCGCTGGCGGCGAAGCGGGACCGCGGCGAGTGCGTGGTGGCCATGACCCGCGCCGCGCCGGTGCTGCTGGCCCGGCTGGCCGCCGCGGGCCGCATCGGCGGCGTGATCTCCCTGGGCGGCGGCGGCGGCACCTCCATCGCCACGGCGGCCATGCGGGCCCTGCGGCTCGGCTTCCCCAAGCTCATGGTTTCCACCCTGGCCAGCGGGAATACCGCCCCTTACCTGGGCACGAAGGACATCGTGATGATGCCGAGCATCGCGGACGTGGCCGGGCTGAACCGCCTCTCGCGGGTGATCTTCGCCCGCGCCGCGGGTGCCATCTGCGGGATGGTGGAAACGGAGGCGGAGACCCGCGGCGGCAAGCCGCTGGTGGTCGCCAGCATGTTCGGGAATACGACCGCCTGTGTCACCGAGGCGAAGCGGGTGCTGGAGGAGGAGGGGTATGAGGTGCTCGTCTTCGCCGCCACCGGCGCGGGCGGCCGCTCCATGGAAGCCCTGATCGAGAGCGGCATGGTCGCGGGCGTGCTGGACCTCACCACCACGGAATGGGCGGATGAACGGGTCGGCGGCGTCCTGACGGCAGGGCCGGAGCGCATGGATGCGGCGGCACTGGCCGGGGTGCCCTGCGTGATCGCGCCGGGCTGCCTGGACATGGTGAATTTCGGCGAAAGGGCCTCCGTGCCCGCCCGCTTCGCGCGGCGGCGCTTTTACATCCACAATCCCCAGGTCACGCTGATGCGGACGACCCCGGGGGAATGCGCGGAGCTGGGGGCGATCCTGGCGGCCAAGGCGAATGCCTGCACCGCGCCCTGTGCGGTGATGATCCCGCGGAAGGCGATCAGCGTGATCAGCGCGGAAGGCCAGCCCTTCCATGATCCTGCGGCGGACGAAGCCTTGTTCGGCGCCCTGGCCGCGAACTCCCGCCGGCCCGTCGAATTCCACGAGCTGGAGATCAACGACCCCGCCTTCGCCCGGGCCTGCGCGCGGAAACTGCTGGACCTGATGGCGGAGGCCGCGCACCCGATCACCCCGTGAGCGCGCTCAGAGCGCCGCGGCGGCCTCGCGGTCCAGGTAGAAGGTCGCGTCCGGATGCTGCTGGAGGAAGGAGGCGCTGATCTGCTCCGTGACGGGGCCGGTGAGGGCTTCCTTCACGATTTCCGCCTTCGCGCCGCCCCAGGCGAGCAGGGCGATCTTGCGCGCTTCCAGGATGGTGCCGCAGCCCATGGAGATGGCGTGCTCCGGGACCGCTTCCAGGCCCCCGAAGGCGGGGGCCGCATCCTGCCGCGTGACGGGGTCCAGCTCCACCCGCCGGGTGCGGCTGTTTTTCGGCGAGCCGGGTTCGTTGAAGCCGATGTGGCCGGTGCGGCCGATGCCGAGGAGCTGGAAATCGATCCCGCCCGCGGCGCGGATGGCCTCCTCATAGGCGGCGCAGTGGGCCTCCAGATCCGCGGCGGCGACCATGCCGTCCGGGATATGGATGTTTTCCGCCGGGATGTCCACGTGGTCGAAAAGCTCCCGCCGCATGAAGGCGCGGTAGCTTTCCGGGTGTTCGCCGGGCAGGCCGAGGTACTCATCCAGATTGAAGGTGACGACCTTGGCGAAGGAAAGTTCCCCGGCGCGGTGCAGGCGGATCAGCTCGCCGTAGAAGGGCAGGGGGGTGCGGCCGGTGGCCAGGCCCAGCACGGCGTTGCGGCCCGCGGCATTGATCGTGCGGACCAGGGCGGACAGCTCCGCCGCCAGCGTGCGGCTGGCTTCGGCGCGATCCGGGAATACACGTACCGGCAAGGACTCAGTCATAAGCCGGAAGTGCCGCAGCAGCCCGCGGATTGTCAAAGAAAAAGGCCCGAAACCGCAGGAACCGCTGGAAAAACGACGGAATGCACGCGGCGGCCCGGCTGCCGGGAAGCGGGGCCGCGCTGCCGCGGCCCGCGTCTCACTCGCCGCTCAGGCTTCTCTCCAGTTCCAGGTCCGGTTTCGCCCCGCGGATCTGGGAGTTCCGGTAGTATTCCAGGCCCTGCTTTTTCTTGCCTTGCTTCGCGTAGAGGTAGGCGAGGTTGAAGTGGGCTTCGGGCATCGCGTCGTCGAATTGGATGGCGGACTTGAGCTGTTCCTCGGCTTCGGGCTCCTGGCCGTTCTCGAAATAGGCCTGGCCGAGCATCACGCGGCCGGCGGCGTTGGAAGGGGCCAGCTCCACGCTCCGCTTCAGCGGCTCGATCGCCTGGGAGGCATCTCCCATTTCCAGCAGCGTGTAGCCCAGCATGCGGTGGGCGTAGGGGTTGTTCGTGCTCAGTTCCGCCGCCCGGCGGAAGGTCTCGGAGGCTTCCGGCAGGTTGTTCAGGCGCATCTGCACGTTGCCCAGGCAGCAGCGGGCGTCCGTGTCTCCCGGGTTGCGCTCCAGCACCATCTCGTAGAGCTCCCGGCAGGACTCGAAGCGGTCGTTCAGATAGGCGCGCCGCGCGGCATCCGTGTAGGGGATGTTTTCCTGTTCGAGCTGCGCCACGCTGGCATCCACCTCGCTTTTCGAGCGGCTGAAGGGGGATTTGAAAGTGCCGTCCACCTTGTGTCCCTGCACCAGGTTCATCTCGTCCGGGCTGAGGGGCAGTTCCGCGCCTTCGAAGAGCTTCATCGCGTTCGCGATCTTCTCGTCCTTGCCGGCCTTCTCGCCCACGGCGTCGAGCAGGAGCTGGGTGGCCTCCCGCTGGCGGTCGCGGATGCGGAGCTGCTTGCGGATGATGCCGCGGAGCAGGTCGGCCTCCGCCGGATCGGCCCCGGCGGAGTTTTCGGCCAGTCCCTTGTCCTCCAGCTTGAGGCGGGCTTCCAGATCGGCCAGCCGCTTGTCCTGGGCGGCTTTCTCCCGCTTCAGGTCGTTGATGTTCCCCTTCGCGATGGCGAAGTCCCGCATGGCCTCGGTCAGCGCGTCCTGGTTCACGCTCACGTCCAGCTTCAGGCGCTCCACGGTTTCCTCGGATTCGCGGAGCTTCTTGGCGAGGCCCATGGTTTCATCGATCAGGGCCTGGACCTGG
>CBFGVD010000155.1:0-7479 GCA_965651965.1 uncultured Verrucomicrobiaceae bacterium
GCGGTGATGGGCTTCGAGGGTGCATATCTCTGCCTGGCGATGCGCTGGCACTTGCCGGACCCGCACATCTGGCCGATGGCCCGGGCGGTTTCCCCGGGACGGCTGGCATTGATCGGCGTGGCGGGGGTGGCGATCGACTATTATTCCCTGATGAGCCGCAGCGAGTCGCCGGTCGCCTTCGGCGCGCACATCGGCGGCTTCACCGGCGGCCTTTTGCTGGCCGCACTGATTCCCCGCCGGCCGCAGGGGGCGAGAAGGCGCTGAGCTTTTCATCCGCTCACCGAGGTCGCCCGGAGAGAAAAGGGAGCATACGCGGGGGCGCGCGTGTTCCCCTTTCCGCCGTCTCCGGGGCGGCGGTTTTTTGCAACTGGACCGGGTGGCACGGCGGTGTTAGAAGGATGATGCTATGAAAATGTCCACCCTTGTCCCGCTGGGCTTGATTCTGGCGTGCGCGGCTCCCTCCTGCAGCCACTACGCCACCGGCTACCAGGCCGCGGGTTACAGCCCCCGCGACGCGTATTACCGAGGCCATACCGATGGCAGCGGCGACCGCTTGCGCGGCTTGGCCTACGATCCCCATATCAACGAGGACCGCACCCTGCCGCGCGCCCACCGCAACGACTACCTGTGGGGCTATGTCGATGGTTTCCGCCGTCCCGGCGGATACGGCGGATCGAAGTGACCGAGTGCCCGCCCGCCCGGGTTTCCCGCGGTACTCCGTTTCCGCGGCGCGGAGCCGCGCCCGCGCGGGAGATTTTCCTGACAAAAGGCGCGGGATACGCTTCAATGCGCGGCCATGAGCCTGCCCGCGAACCTCGTCACCATCCATCCGTATTTCAAGTCCCGGCCGGGCGAGGAGGAGCGGATCGAAGAAATCCTCCGCGAGTTCACGGCGACCACGAAAAGCGAGCCGGACTGCCTCTTCTATGAATTCACCGTCAACGGGGACGAGGTCTTCTGCCGCGAGGGCTACGCCGGCGGCGAGGCGGTGCTGCATCACTTGGAAAACGTCGGCGCGGTGCTTGGCAGGATGCTGGCCCACGCGGATCTGACGCGCCTGGAATTCCACGGCCCGGCGGAGGAGATCGACAAGCTGCGCGAACCGCTCGGCCACCTCAAGCCCGCGTGGTTTGTCCTCCATAGCGGGATTCCCCGGTAGGAACGCCGCCCAAAGCGGGTGGAAAGATTGTTAAGCGATATGAAATTTAAAAATCTTGGGCGCAACCCCCTAAGCATGATTTGATTTCCGCCCGATCTTAACAAACGGGCGCCCGGACCCCCGACCGGCACTTCCATGAAATTCCTCCCCTTCATGTGCACCGCGCTGCTGGTGCTCCTATGCGCATGCCCCGCCTCCGCGGAGCGGATCAAGGTCCTGCTGGTCGAAGGTGCCAGCAGCCATGACTGGGAGCGCCGGAAGGAAGCTCTGCGCGCGATTCTGAGCCGGGACGGGAATTTTGAAGTCGCCGAAAGCGTGGCACCCGCGGACGCGGCGGACCCGGCCTGGGCCGCGTGGCAGCCGGACTTCGCGGCGCATGACGTGGTGGTCTCCGGTTACAACAGCGAAACCCGATGGCCCGCCGCGGTGGAAGCGGCCTTTCAGAATTACGTGAATGCCGGCGGCGGTTTCGTGGCTTTCCATGAGGCCTGCGATTCCTTTCCGGGCTGGGAGGAGTACGGCAGGATGCTGGGCCTGCGCTGGAACCCGGCCGACACGGGGAACGCGATCCTCATCGGGGAAACGGAAACGCTCCAGATTCTCCCGCCCGGGGAAGGGGAAGCGACGAGCCACGGCGACCGCGCGGACACGCTGGTCACACGTTTTGGCGATCACGCGATCCATGCGGGCCTGCCCGCCGCATGGATGGCGGCGGAGCTGGAGGTCTGGCGCTATGCCCGCGGCCCGGCGGAGAACCTGAGCGTGCTATCCTATGCGCGGGAGGCGGACACGCAGCTCCGCTTCCCGGTCGAGTGGACGGTGAACTACGGTGCGGGCAGGGTGTACGCATCTTCCTACGGCCACATATGGGAGGGCGAAGAGGAGCCCGCCGGGATGCGCTGTGCGGCCTTCCAGGAAACGCTGGTGCGAGCGCTGAAGTGGTGCGCGGGCAGCGATCCCGCCGCAACGGCACCGGCGGATTTCCCCGCCGCGGGGGCGGTATCCCTGCGGCCCTACCGGGAAGGCACGAGCGGCTTCGGCGCGCCGGAAGCCGTCGGCTCCTTCGCCGGCGGCAAGCTGCCGACGCTTTCCGTGGTGCCCACCGGCGTGGTCGTGGCGGAGGCTTTTCCCGCGCTGGCATGGGATTCCCCGGTGGATGCCCGGCCGTGGCCGGAGGCCCCGGGCCAACTCCTGATCGCCGAGATGGACGGCCGGATCTACAAGGTGGCGGACGACGATGCCGCGGCAGCGCGGCAGGAGGTGCTCGATATCCGCGACCGCGTCTGGTACCTGAACTGGGACAACAACGACCCCGGGACGAAACACGGCGGAATCCTCTCCACGGTCTTCCACCCGCAGTTCGGGAAGGGACAGGGGAAGGATTACCTCTACGTCTATTACCTTCATCATCCCCTCGATCTCCCGGACGCGAACCCGCCGTTTTACGACCGGCTCGCCCGCTTCACCTGGAATGGCAGCGCCTTCCTGCCGGAGAGCGAGTTCATCCTCATCAACCAGTACGACACGGCGAAGGGCCACGAGGGCGGCGGCATGTGTTTCGGGGCGGACGGTTTCCTCTACCTCGCCTTCGGCGACGAGGGTACGGAGAGCGGGGATTCCACGCCGCACACCCAGAAGATCGACGACCGCGCGCGCAGCGGGGTCTGGAGGATCGATGTGGACATGCAGGGCGGGAACACGAGCCACCCCATCCGCCGCCAGCCCGCGGGGCCGGGCTCCTACACGCAGGGCTATTACATTCCGAGCGACAATCCCTGGCTCGATCCGGCAGGCGGCATCCTGGAGGAGTTTTATGCCATCGGCCTGCGGGAGCCGCACCGGATGAGCTACGATGCGGCCACCGGCCTTTTCTGGATCGGCGACGTGGGCGCGAACAACCGCGAGGAAATCGATGTGATGGACGGGCCGGGCCTCAACTTCGAGTGGAACTACAAGGAGGGCATCGCTGCGGCGTTCCGCGAGCAGCCGGACCCGCTGATCGGGCTTTCCCGGCCGCCGGTGCACGATTACTCGCATGCGGTCGGTTTCTGCGTGATCGGCGGATACGTCTATCGCGGGGCGGACCTGCCCGGCTTGGCGGGGAAGTATCTCTACGGGGACAACGGCACCCAGCTCCTCTACGCGGTGGATTACGACCCGGTCACGAAGCAGACGGTCTCCGTGCAGCAATTCGCCCAAGGCCGCGCGGGTTATCTTTTCGACGGGATCAGTTCCATCGGCACCGATTCCCGCGGCGAGCCGCTGGTGCTGCAGCTCGGCGGCGGCGTGGCCGGAGCCGGGCAGATTTCGCGGATCAAGTCTTCCGCCCCGCCCGGCGGCACCTGGGCCTACCCGCCGCTGCTTTCCCAGGCGGGCGTCTTCACGGATCTGCCCTCGCTCTCCCCGGCAGCGGGGATGATTCCCTTCGAGGTGAACATGCCGCTGTGGAGCGCGGGCATGGAGAAGAAGCGCTGGGTCATGATCCCGAACGACGGGAGCCCGGACAGCGCCGCGGAGCAGATCACCTACAGCGAGACAGGGAGCTGGCAGCTTCCCGTCGGCAGCGTTTTCGTGAAACACTTCGCCCGGCCGGATACCGGCGCGCCGCTGGAGACGCGGCTGCTGGTCCATGGCACGGACGGCTGGGGGGGAGTGACCTACAAGTGGCGCGCGGACGGCACGGAAGCGGACCTGCTGGAGCAGGGCGCGGAGGAGACCTTCACCATCGGTGGGCAGACCTTCGATTATCTCTATCCCTCGCGCCAGCAGTGCAACATGTGCCACACGGAGACGGCGGGTCCGGTGCTGGGCTTCCGCACCCGCCAGCTCAACCGCAGCCTGGCCTACCCCGGCGGCGATACCGCGAACCAGATCGAGTCCCTGAGCGTGGCGGGATTCATCCCCCAATCCATCACCGTCGCGCAGCTCCAGGGAGTGCTGACTTCCTCACCCGCAGGCGATCCCTCCGTGCCGGACGAGGCCTGGGCGCGCTCCTACTTCGATAGCAACTGCTCCCACTGCCACCAGCCCGGCGGCAGCTCGCGGGCCTTTTTCGACGCGCGGCTCACGACCCCGCTGGAAAATCAGTCGATCGTCTGCGGCCCGGTGATGGACGGTCTCGGCGCTCCCGCCCCGGCAGTGGTGAAGCCGGGCAGCTTCGAGAACTCGGTGCTGCTGCTGCGGATGAATACCATCGACGAATGCTGCTCCATGCCGCCGCTGGCAAAGGGCATCGTGGACGATGAAGCCGTGGCCCGCGTGGCGGATTGGGTCCTGGGCATGCAGGCGGATTCCTGCACGAAGTCCGGCGGCAGCTACGGCACGGCGGAGATCGGCATTCCCGGCCCCACGCCGCCGGGAGCCCACGGCCCGGATCTCTGGCACTCGAACATCGTGGTGAACGAGAGCGATACCTTCACCAATGCCACGGGCGCGACCATGGTCCTGGCGCTCGACCGTTTCCGCTTCAATGCAGGCCGCGCGGGCGATCCGCTCACGCCCTTCATCGTGCGGGTGAACGGAGACAACGATTTCACGGTGCTGGCCATCGGCACGCCGCGGACGGATTACGCCGCGGGGGAAAACGACCTGCCTTTCTCCGACGGGCATACGGAGATCTTGCTCGGTCCGGGGGAAACTCTCGCGGCCGGATTCCTCGATGCGAATCCGGACGGCTCGGGTGGCAGCATGCCGGGCATTATCGATTGGGAAGACGGCGGCGCGGAGATCTGGTACGGCGGAGGGGAGACGGATGCGGATGCCGGCTCGGTGACGCCGGGCGCGATGCCCGACCACGGCTCCCAGCTCTACACCACGCTGAACCGGGATTACCGTTTCTCCATCGCCTACGCCATCGCGGGCTACGGGGCGGGCAACGGCCCCGACGCTCCGCCGGGGGTTTCCGCGGACGGCGCGAATTCGAACTTCGTGATCAACGAAACGGACACCTTCACGAACGACACCGGGGAACCGCTTGCGGTAAGCGTGGACCGTTTCCGCTTCCACGCCTCCCGCGTCACGGACCCGGTCACGCCCTTCATCGTGCGGGTGAACGGGGACAACGATTTCACGGTGCTGGCCATCGGCACGCCGCGCACGGGGTACGTGCTTGGCGGCAACGATTTCCCCTTCTCCGCCGTGCCGGTCCTGCTGACGCTCGCGCCGGGGGAAAAGATCGCGCCGGGCTTCACGGACAGCCTGCCGGATGGCACGGGCGGGACGGCAAACGGGGCGGTTTCGTACCTGGAGGGCGGAACGGACGAGATCTACTACAGCTACGATGTGACGGATACCGGCAGCATCATCATGCCCGGGGAGACGCCTCAGCCGCGGGGCTACCAGCTCACGGACCTGCAGCGGGATTATTATTTCTCCATCACTCTCGGATTCGGCGGCCGGGAGGATGAAGACGGGGACGATCTGCCCGATACCTGGGAGCTGGCCCATGCGCCGGATCTGGCAGGGCTTACCGGAACCGCGGATAGCGATGAAGACGGCATGACAGATGGGGCCGAACTGGAGGCGGGAACCGATCCGCTCGATCCCGGCAGCCGCCTGGCGGCCCTGGGGATCGCGAAAGAGGGAAGCGATGCCATCCTTTCGTTGAAAACGGTGCCCGGGCGGTACTACCGGATCGAGGTTTCTCCGGACCTGGTGTCCTGGGAACCGGCCGGGATCCGGAAGGCGGCGAGCTGGCCCGCCGCGGCTACGGAGCTGAGAATCCCGCAGGCGGAGCTGCCGCCGGGTGCGGAGGAGCGGGTCTTCATCCGCGCCTCTCCCGCGGGCGCCGGCGGGGAGTGAGCGGGTGCCGCATGTCGCATCTTTCGGGCGCGGCGGCATCCATCAATTTGCTTGCGGTTTCCCGGCGGAAACCCCGACTTGGAAGCATGACTTCCGACCGCCGCGATTTCCTCCTCTCCCTCTCCGCCGCCATGCTCGCGCTGGGTGCGCGCGGTTTCGCCCAATCCCAGGATGCCTCCGCGGGAGCGGCGGTGCTCGGCCAGGGGAAATACCAATGGCGGGTCGTCCCGGGCTGGGGCGTGCTGGACAAGGACACTCCGGTGAAGGATTGCCACGCGATGGTGCAGGTGAAGGACGGGCGGATCTTCCTGCTGACGAACGAGACGAAGAACAACGTCATCATCTACGACCGCGCCGGCAAGCTGCTCGGCAAGTGGGGCACGGAGTTCCCCGGCGCGCACGGCTTCACGCTGGCGGAGGAAGACGGCAAGGAGGTGTTCTATCTCACCGATCACGACCGGCACCAGTTCTTCAAGGTCGCGCTGGACGGCAAGATCCTGCGTACCTGGGATTACCCGGAGCAGAGCGGGAAGTATGCGAACGCGGGCGAATTCAAGCCGACCCACGTGACGCCGGCACCGGACGGCGGATTCTTCGTGGTGGACGGCTACGGCAAGAGCTGGTGCCACCGCTACGATGCGAAGGGCGAGTGGGTGAAGTGTTTCGGCGGCAACGAAGGCGGCGGCGCGAACCTTGCTTGCGCCCACGGCGCCTGGGTGGATACCCGCGACCCGAAAAACCTGCTGTGGATCACCTCCCGCAGCGAATCCAAGCTCAAGCGCTACACCCTGGACGGCCAGCTCGTGGACATCCTGGACCTCACCGGCAGCCAGCCGAATTTCATCGTCCCCTTCGGCGACCACACGGTGATCCCCTGCCTGCGCGGGAATCTGGCGAAGAACGGCAGCATGGACAACGGCTTCCTCTGCGTGCTGGACCCGGCACGGAAGGTGATCTCGAACCTGGCCGCGCCCGCTCCCGCCTACGAGGGCGACAAGCTCGCCCCGCTGGCCGCGGACACCAAGCTCTTCACCTACCCGCACGGCATCCTGATCGACGACGAGGAGAGCATCTACGTGGCGCAGTGGAATTCCGGCCGGACCTACCCGATCAAGCTGGAGCGTGTGAAGGCGTGACGCCGCGGCGCGCGCGGGCTAGGCTCGCGCCGTGATCCGGCCCGAATTGCACGAAAAGAACCGGCTCTCGTGGAACGCGGCCACGGTGGCACACAACTCTCACAAGCCCGATCAGGCCGGTTTCCTGCGCGGGGGCGGCAGCACCTTGTTTCCGGAAGAGCTCGAACTGCTGGGCGAGATCCGCGGGCGCGAGCTGCTCCACTTGCTCTGCAATTCCGGTCAGGACAGCCTGAGCCTGGCGGCCCTCGGTGCCCGGGTCACCGGGGTCGATATCAGCGATGAAGCGGTATCCTTCGCGCGCGGGCTCTCGGGGGATTCCGGGATTCCCGCGGTTTTCGAGCGCTCCGACGTTTATCCCTGGCTGGAGGCGGCGCGCGCCGCGGG
>CBFGVD010000156.1:0-7430 GCA_965651965.1 uncultured Verrucomicrobiaceae bacterium
GGAGGAAGGCGGACGCCGCATGATGGAGCTGTGCCAGTCCGATCCTTCGTGGCGGCACATCAATGCCTTTCCCTTCGCCCCGCACCTCGCCTTCTGGCTGGCCCACCATGCGGGCACCGGCTTCACCACCTTCATGCTCTCCACCGGCGGGGGCAAGACGATGGGCACGGACGGCAACCTGCGCCTGATCGGCAAGATCCAGCCGGACGCGATCATCGCCATGCCCACCTTCCTCTATCACCTGCTCCAGCAGGCGGCGGCGGAGAAGCAGCAGTGGACGAAGCTGAAACGGATCGTGCTGGGCGGGGAAAAAGTGCCCGCCGGGATGCGGCGGAAGCTGCGTGCCCTGTGCGCGGAGATCGGTTCTCCCGGCGTGGCGATCATGTCCACCTACGGCTTCACGGAGGCGAAGATGGCGTGGACCGAGTGCCTGCCGCCGGAGGAGGGCGCACCCTCCGGTTTCCACGTGTATCCGGACATGACCTACATCGAGATCGTCAACCCGGAAACCGGCGAGCGCGTGCCGGACGGGCAGCCGGGGGAGATCGTGTGCACGCCGCTGGACGCGCGCGGCACGGTGGTCCTGCGCTACCGCACGGGGGACCTGATCGACGGCGGGCTGACCTACGAGCCCTGCCCCCACTGCGGGCGGACCTGCCCGCGGCTGGTCGGCAAGATTTCCCGCGTCTCCGACATGCGGCGGCTGAACATCGGCAAGCTGAAGGGGACGCTGGTGGACTTCAACGCGCTGGAAAACCTGCTGGACGACACCGAAGGCCTGGGGGCCTGGCAGATCGAGCTGCGGAAGCGCAACGACGACCCGCTGGAGAGCGACCTGGTGCTGGTCCACGCCGCGCCGGTGAACGGCTGCAATGCCGAGGATCTGAAACACAAGATCGCCTCCCGCTTCGGCGACGCGGTGGAATTCGCGCCGAACGAGATCCGCTTCCACACTTGGGACGAGATGCGCCGCCTGCAAGGCGTGGGCAAGGAGCTGAAGGAACAGAAAGTGGTGGACCACCGCCCGACAACCGAAACGTGAAATGACGGCCGACCTCCACATCATCGCCGGGATCCGCACTCCCTTCTGCCGCATGGGCACGGACTTCGATGCCCTGGGCGCGGCGGACCTGGGCCGCGCCGCATGCACCGCGCTGCTGCTGCGCACGGGGATCGACCCCGAGACGATCGACGAGGTGATCTTCGGCTGCGTGGGCCAGCCTGCGGATGCGGCGAACGTGGCGCGGGTGATCGCGCTGCGCTCCGGGGTGCCGGAGCATGTGCCCGCGGCCACGGTGCAGCGGAACTGCGCCTCCGGCATGGAAGCGATCACCACCGCGCGGCAGCGGATGGCGGCGGGCGCGGGGGAGCTTTTCCTGGTTGGCGGGGTGGAGAGCATGTCCCAGGCACCCCTGCTCTACCCGCACTCCGCGGCGGTGAAGCTGGGCGCGCTCTCGCGGGCGAAGGACATCGGTCAAAAAATCACGGCGCTGGCAGCCTTCCGCCCGGCGGATTTCAAGCCGCGGATCGGTCTGCAGCTCGGCCTGACCGATCCGGTGAGCGGTTTGATCATGGGCGACACGGCGGAAATCCTGGCGCGGGAATTCCACATCACCCGCGCGGAGCAGGATGCCTTCGCCGCCGCCTCCCAC
Source organism: uncultured Verrucomicrobiaceae bacterium (assembly GCA_965651965.1). Lineage (GTDB taxonomy): Bacteria > Verrucomicrobiota > Verrucomicrobiia > Verrucomicrobiales > Akkermansiaceae > Haloferula. Next base: position 1,653 of record CBFGVD010000156.1, read on the forward strand.
CGCAAGGCGCTGGCGGCCGCGGACAAGGTGGCGGAGGAAGAAATCGCGCCCGTCCACCTGCCCGGCAAGGCGGTGCTGCGGGACAACGGCATGCGGGAAGATTCCACGCCGGAGAAGCTGGCGAAGCTGCGCCCGATCTTCGACCGCCAGACGGGCACGGTGACGGCGGGGAACAGCTCCCAGATCACGGACGGGGCGGTGGCCTTGCTCGTCGGCAGCGCGGACGCCGTGAAGCGCCTGGGCATCGAGCCGCTGGGCCGCCTGACTGGCCATGCCTATGCCGGCTGCGACCCGGAACGGATGGGCCTGGGCCCCGTGCACGCCATCGCCCTGGCGCGGCAGATCACGGGCTACACCCCGGCGGATGCCGATCTGGTGGAGATCAACGAGGCCTTCGCCGCGCAGGTGCTGGCCGTGCTGGCCGCCCTGAAAGATCCGGCGAGATGCGGGCAGGATCTCCAAGCCGTGGAGATCCCGCCGGAAAACCTGAACCGCCGCGGCGGGGCGATCGCGCTGGGTCACCCGGTAGGTGCCACCGGCGCGCGGCTCGTCCTCAGCGCCCTGCACCAGCTCCGGGAAAGCGGCGGCAAGCGCGCGCTCGCCACCCTCTGCGTGGGCGGCGGGCAGGGTGCCGCGCTCTGGCTCGAAAGGGATTGAAACCATGAACCACCTCCACTTCCAGCTCCACGGGACCTGCGGCATCCTGACCTTCGACCGGGAGGGCTCCGCGGCGAATCTTTTCGACCGCCCCGCGCTGGTGGAGCTCTCCGACAAGCTGGACGCGCTCTCCGCGCACCCGGAGCTGTCCGGCCTGCTGATCCGTTCGGCCAAGCCCGCCATCTTCATTGCCGGGGCGGACCTGAAGATCCTCTCCGCCGCGCAGGGGGAGGAATTGCGCGATCTCATCGAGCTGGGCCAGGCGACCTTCCAGAAGCTGGCAAGACTCCCCTACCCCACGGTGGCGGCCATCCACGGGGCCTGCGTGGGCGGGGGCTACGAGCTGGCGCTGGCCTGCGATTGGCGGGTGGCGAGCGATGATCCCGCCACGAAGATCGGCCTGCCGGAGACGAACCTGGGCATCCTGCCCGCCTGGGGCGGTACCACGCGGCTGCCGCGCCTGCTCGGCCTGCCCGCCGCGCTGCCGCTGATCCTGGGGGGAAAAATCCTCGCTGCCGGAGCGGCGAAGGCGAAGGGCCTGGTGGATGCCGTGGTCCCGCGGGAAAACCTGGAACGCCACGCGCTGGGTTTCCTCAAGAAGGGCAAGCGCCGCGCGAAGGCCCGCTTCCTCTTTCACAACCCCCTGGCCGCCCCGCTGATCGCGGCGCAGGCGAAACGCGGCCTGCACCAAAAAACCCGCGGGCTCTACCCGGGCCCGGAAGCGGCGCTGGAGGTGGCGGCCGCCTCCTGCCACGGGCGGCTGGAAGACGGCTTCCGCCGGGAGAAGGAGGCCATCCTGCGGCTGGCGGAGCGGCCGGAAACCCACCAGCTCCTGCGGCTCTTTTTCCTCCAGGAACGGGCGAAAAAGCACCGCCTGACAAGCGCCGAACCGCGGAAGATCGGGCGTTGCGCGGTCATCGGCGCGGGCGTGATGGGCGCGGGCATCGCCTACTGGCTGAGCACCCGCGGCCACGAGGTCGTCTTGCGCGACGTGAACGACGAGGCCCTGGCCAAGGGGATGAAGGCCATTTCCAAGAGCTATGGAGAGGCGCGCAAGCGCCGGGTCTTCACCCCCGCACGGGCGGCCCGCGGGCTGGACCGGATCTACCCCTCTGCTGTTCCGGTGCCGCTCGACCGTTGCGACCTCGTGATCGAGGCGGCGGTCGAGCGGCTCGACATCAAGAAGCAGGTCTTCGCCGACCTGTCCGCGCGGACGCGGCCGGACACCGTCCTGGCGACGAATACCTCCGCGCTGCCGGTCAGCGAGCTGGCCGGGGCGATCGCGCATCCGGAGCGGCTGGTCGGCCTGCATTTTTTCAATCCGGTGCACCGCATGCAGCTCGTGGAGGTCGTCCGCACGCCCGCCACCTCGGAGGAAACACTGGCCACGGCGGTCGTCTTCGTCCGCTCCATCGGCAAGCTGCCGGTGGTGGTGCGGGATTCCCCCGGCTTCCTGGTGAACCGGATCCTGATGCCCTACCTGGTGGAAGCGGCGCTGGCCTTCGAGCGCGGCGGCGACCCGGAAGAGATCGACAAGGCGATGCTGGACTTCGGCATGCCGATGGGACCGCTGCGGCTGCTGGACGAGGTGGGGCTGGACGTGGCCGCACATGTGGCGAAGACCCTGGCGGAGGCCTATCCGGACCGGATGCAGGTGCCGGAACTGCTCGGCACCCTGCTGGCGGGCGGCCACGCGGGCCGGAAATCCGGCTCCGGTTTCTACGAATACGACGGCCACCGGGCCAAGCCGAACCCGGTGGCGCTGGCCCTGCGCACGGGGCAGGAGACGGTCCCGCCGGACCTGCAATCCCGCCTCGCCCTCTGCATGAGCCGCGAGGCCCGGCTCTGCCTGGAAGAACACGTGGCGGAAACCGCCGACGACATCGATCTGGCGATGGTCCTGGGCACGGGCTACGCGCCTTTCCGCGGCGGGCCGCTGCAATACATGCTCGATGCCGCCAGGACACCCGCACCGCGCAAGGAGGAGGCGGGATGAAGACACGGTGCCGCCGCGCGAGCCGCGGAACGCGCGATCCAAACGGGGAGCGCACGCACTACCCTGCAGAGACTTTCACACCCCGACCGATCCCATGAGCGATTCCATCATCGACACCACGAAGATGTCCGCCGGGCAGCGGGCGGCGCTGGAGCTTGCCGAATCCTCCCGGGACAGCCGGGAGCTGAGCGGCTTCGCCGCCTCCCTCTTCAACGGCGCACCGGATTTCCGCGCGATATTCCCCTTCCCGCTCCAGAACGCGGAGGACCGCGGCGAGGGGGACGCCTTCCTCGCGCGGCTGGGAACCTTCCTGCGCGAGCGGACCGATCCGGACGCGATCGACCGCGAGGGCGAGATCCCGGACGAGGTGATCGGCGGGCTGGCGGCGCTGGGGGCCTTCGGCATCAAGATTCCGAAAGAGCTCGGGGGGCTGGGGCTCTCGCAGACGAACTACTCCCGCGCGGCGATGCTGCTGGGCGGCCATTGCGGGAACCTCACCGCCCTGCTTTCCGCCCACCAGTCCATCGGCATCCCGCAGCCCTTGCTGGCCTTCGGCACGGAAGAGCAGAAGAAAAAATACCTGCCGCGCTGCGCCGCCGGGGATATCTCCGCCTTCGCCCTCACGGAGACGGAGGTCGGTTCCGACCCCGCGCGGATGAAAACTTCCGCGAAGCTCTCCGGGGACGGCGCGCACTGGATCCTGGATGGGGAAAAGCTGTGGTGCACGAACGGCCTGAAGGCGAAACACCTGATCGTGATGGCCCGCACGCCGCTGCCGGAGAAGCCGAACGCCATCACCGCTTTCATCGTGGAAACGGACTGGCCCGGCGTGGAGATCGTGGCGCGCTGCCGTTTCATGGGCCTGAAGGCGCTCTACAACGGCGTCATCCGCTTCACGGGCGTGAAGATCCCGCGGGAAAACGTGGTCCACGGCGAGGGCAAGGGCCTGAAGGTGGCGCTGACCACGCTGAACACGGGCAGGCTGACCCTCCCCGCCGCCTGCGCGGGGCTGATCCGCCGCTGCCTGGAGATCGCGCTGGATTGGTCCCGCACGCGCGAGCAATGGGGCCAGGCGATCGGCAAGCACGAGGCGATCGCGGGCAAGCTGGCGGACCTGGCCGCGGACGCCTTCGCCACGGAGGCGATGGTGCTCTATACCTCCGCCCTGGTGGATGCGGACAAGCACGCGGACATCCGCCTGGAAGCGGCGATGGCAAAGCTCTGGGGCACGGAGGCCGGCTGGCGCGGCGCGGACAGCACCATGCAGATCAAGGGCGGCCGGGGCTACGAGACGGCGGACTCCCTGCGCGCGCGGGGGGACAGGCCGGACCCGATCGAACGCCTGCTGCGGGATTGCCGGATCAACACGATCTTCGAGGGTTCCACGGAAATCATGCACCTGTTCATCGCGCGGGAAGCGCTGGACCCCCACCTGCGCCGGGGGGCCGCCGCGCTGGACACGCGCAAGGCGGCGGGCGAGCGGCTGGGAGCCGCGATGAAGGCAGGGCTTTTTTACGCGAGATGGTATCCGGCGCGCTGGATCCCGGCCATTCCCGCGCTGCCGCCGGAGCTGGACCGGGAACTGGCTCGCGGAATGCGGAGCGCGGCCCGCCTGAGCCGGAAGCTGGCGCGCACGCTTTTCCACGCCATGGCGCGGAACGGCCCGAAGCTGGAGCGCCGGCAACTGCTGCTGGCCCGCCTGGTGGACATCGGCACGGAGCTATTCGCCATGAGCGCCGCCGCCGCCCGCGCCCATGCACTGGGGGACGATGCCTCGGTGCGGACGGCCCGCTACGTCTGCCGCCGCGGGCGGCGGCGCGTGGAGGCGCTTTTCGCCGATGCCCGCCGCGCGCCGGACGGCGAGGCCTACCGCCTGGCGAAGCGGATGCTGGAGGAAGAAGGCAAGGCCTGACAGGCGGATGCCACCACGGGGACGAAGGCGGGCTACATCACTGGTCCGACCCCGCCAGGATGCCGTGGACCTCGATGGTGCGGTCGATCTCGAAGCTGACATGGGTCACGCGCTCCGGCTTGCGCTCGTTGAAGGGCGTGATGGTGAGCACCTCGATGGTATAGATCCCGTCCCCATCCAGATCCTCCTCGCCGAGGGTCAGGGGCACCACCGCGTTCTGGGGGGCGTAGGTATTGAAGGAAATGACGGAGGAGCCGATGACGCGCCCCTCCCGCCCCAGGGCGGCGGCTCCCTTGTAGATCCGGGCGTAGGACACGCTGTCAGGGTAGAGATCCTTGAAAACGACCCGCGCTTCCGGGGGGATGCCCTGGTAGCGTTTCCCCGCCTCGATCCCATTCACCGCGGCTTCGCACACGGGCCAGATCTGGATGGTGGCGGAGGAAAGGGCCACTTCCCGTCCCTCGTCCACGGTCACTTGGCCGATGAAGGTTTCCTCCCCGATCATCTTCGTGGGGCGCTCGAAGGGCAGCGCCGCATACACGGTGGAATCGGTGAAATCGCCGTTGCGGCTGAATTCGTAGGCGCCGGCGTAGGTGCCTTGCCCCGAGCCGTTCGGGAAAGGGACGTGGAGGGAGGGGTGGTAGACCTTGAAGTCCCGCTCCAGCACCGCCTTGGTCACGCCGCCGCGGGGATCGGCCGGATCCGCCAGATTCCGGATGGAGAAAGTCATGGAATACGGCCGGTCCGCGCGAGTGCGCGGCGGATGATACGGATCTTCCGAACGCAGGACCAGGGTGCCCTGCGGCATGTGGGTGCCCACGGTGACTTCATCCAGCAACTGAGGCAGCGGATCCTCTTCCCCGCCGCCGCCCAGGATGATGTCCAGATTGATGCCCAGCAGCTCGAGATCCACCAGGTGGGAGTCCAGCGAGACATTCGCATGGAGGATATCCCCTGCATTCAGATCCAGCAGGCTCCAGGGGCTGTAGGTTTCATCCTCGTAGGCGTAGAGCTGGAAGACGGCCCCTTCCCCCGCCAGAGGTTTGGAAAGGATCTCCCCGCTCGTGCCGGAGACGGGGATATCGTACACGACGGCCTGATCCTCGATGAGCTGGATCTGGCGGATGAAATCCAGCGCCCGGACGGGTGCCGGCAGAAAAGCGGCCAGAGCGAGGAGCGGCAGGGCGGCGACGGAGGATTTCATGGTTCGGCA
>CBFGVD010000157.1:0-7422 GCA_965651965.1 uncultured Verrucomicrobiaceae bacterium
CCGAGGCGGCTGAGCGTCGGGTGGGTGTAGGTGTGGTTGCCGATCTCGTGGCCCTCCGCGATCGTGCGGCGGACGACGTTCGGATAGAGATCCACGTTCCGGCCGATCACGTAAAAGGTCGCCTTGATATTGCGCTCCCGCAGCATGTCCAGCAGGCGCGGCGTGTTCTTCGGGTGCGGGCCGTCGTCGAAGGTCATCGCCACGTACGGCTGGCTCACCGCCACGCGGGAGTAGGTGATGCCGGAGCCGCCGGAAGAAGGCAGGTTCATGTCCGGGTTCCGCGGCACGGGACCCTGCACTTTCGGCGTGCGGTAGCCGCGGTTCGGAGCGGTGCGGGCGGGGGCGGCGCTAGGGTCCGCGGATGCCTGCGGGCCCGGCTTTTCGGAGGAGGCCATCGAGCAACTGCTCCCCAGGGCCGCGCTCAGCACCATGAACCCGCGGCGGGAGAGCTTCGGCATGCCCGGCTCGCCGCCGGATTCGCCATCTTGAGGGCTTGTGAGGATCTTGTAGCCGAGGGTCTCGATCGGATTCTTCATGGAGGATGACGACTTGGGCCGGGAATTGCGGGGAGATTACCGGACGCCGGGGCATTGTCACGCCTGCATTTCCAACAGGTTGATCACAAGAAACGCCTAAGCATCGGCCCCAGCCTGACCCGGGAATCCTCCGGCCAGAGGGCTTGCGGCGTCATGATCGCCCCGTCCAGGGACCGGTGCTCAGGCCACTCCGCCGTCTCCGGCACCCGCGGCACCGTGCGCGCGATGATCCGCTTGGCCATGGAGACGTTCGCGTGCAGGTGGCCCATCACGGCCTCTGCCGTGACCGGCTCTTCCCCGGTCTTCCAGCAATCGTAGTCCGTCACCATCGCCAGGGTCGCCAGGGCGATTTCCGCCTCCCGCGCGAGCTTCGCTTCCGGGAGATTGGTCATGCCGATCACGTCGAAGCCGAGCCGCCGGTTCGTTTCGCTTTCCGCGCGGGTGGAGAAGGCCGGGCCGTCCATGTTCACATAGGTGCCGCCGTAGTGTACGCGCGCACCCTCCTCCTCCGCGGCCGCCATGAGCAGCGCACGCATGCCCTCGCTCACCGGCTCCGCGAAAGAAACATGGCCGACCAACCCGCCGCCGAAAAAAGTATGCTGCTCCCGCCTGCTCGTGCGGTCGAAATACTGGTCCGGCAGCACGATGTCCCGCGGCCGGTATTCCTCCCTCAAGCTGCCGACCGCCGTCACGCAGATCAGGAAGCGTACGTCCAGGGACCGCAGCGCCCACAGGTTCGCGCGATGGTTGATTTCCGTCGGCAAGAGCCGGTGCCCGCGGCCGTGGCGCGGCAGGAACCACACCCGCCGCCCCGCCAGGGTGCCGCCTACCAGGGCATCGGAAGGCGGGCCGAAGGGGGTCTCGATCACCCGCTCCTCCGCCTGCTCGAAGCCCTCGATCTCGTAGAGGCCGCTCCCGCCGATGATCCCGATCGCCGCTGTCATGGCGCGGATCTAAGCTCCCGCTCCCTCGCGCGGCAAGAATCGCCGCACCGTGCCGGTTTCACGCGCATTTCACCATCCTGCAGCAGACGGAAGCCCCGCTCCGTGCCAAATTGGTTCCGGACATGCCCGCGATGAAACCCCTGCTTCTGCTGCCCCTCTTCCCCGCCCTCGTGCTTTCTGCTTGCCGGGGAGAGGAGGACGGCAAGCAGGATGGAAACGTGCCGGACAGCAACCGCCCCGCCAGACAACTCCTCCCCGGGCCCGAGCGCGCGCGGGCCGCCGCGGACCGGGTGCGCCCGCGATTGGAGCGTGCCCTTGCGGAAAAGGGCCTCCATTACGGCGATCCCGTCTTCCTCCGAGCCTTCAAGGAGGAGCGGCAGCTCGAGCTCTGGGTGCGCCGCCGCGACACCGGAAAATACGTGCACTTCCGCACCTGGAAGATCGCGGCGCAATCCGGCGGACCCGGCCCGAAACTCGCGGAAGGCGACGGCCAGGTGCCGGAGGGCTTCTACCACGTGCCCGCGCGCGCGATGAAACCGGACAGCACTTTCCACCTCGCCTTCAACATCGGCTACCCGAATGCCTACGACCGAGCCCATGGCCGCACCGGCAGCTTCATCATGATCCACGGCGGCGGGGTTTCCATCGGCTGCCTGGCCATGACGGACGACGGGATCGAGGAAATCTACACCCTCTGCGCGGCCGCTCACTCCGGCGGCCAGGAATTCTTCCGCGTCCACCTTTTCCCCTTCCGCATGACCGCGGAACGCATGGCCCGGGAGCGCGATAGCGAGTGGTTCGATTTCTGGGAAAACCTCCGCGAAGGCTACGACTTTTTCGAGCGGGAACACGTGCCCCCGGATGCCACGGTGAGCGAAGGCCGCTACCGGTTCAAATGAGTTCCGGCGATGCCCGGCATCCGTTTTTGACTTCCGCCGCCGGAGCCGCTATCAAGCGCCCGCGAAAAGCACCCGTAGCTCAATTGGATAGAGCATCCGCCTTCTAAGCGGACGGTCGCTGGTTCGAATCCAGCCGGGTGTGCCATTCCCCCCTCCAATTCGTCCAGCGGGGATCGAACGACAAACGCCGCAAACCCAGCGGCACTTCCGGGGCGCGCCAACAAAAAACCCTGCAACCTTTTCAGTTGCAGGGCTTGAAAGTGGCACACCCGAAGAGACTCGAACTCCTAACCTTCTGATCCGTAGTCAGACGCTCTATCCAATTGAGCTACGGGTGCTTTGGGTCGCGCCTCGCGGCGCGGGCGGGAAGAAAGCCGAACGCACCCGCCCCTGTCAAGGAATTCGGTGGCGGAATTGTGGAAAAATCCGCCGTGGCACCTTTAGGCTTTCAAGGAAAGGAAGTCTCGCCGGATAGCTCCGGAAGAGCGGTAAATGCGGGAAGTGAATTCTTGGAATTCCGCGGCAGCGCCCGCAATAACATCCGGATGTTTTTGAAAAATACGCGGTTCCAGGGAAATTTTTTGAACTCCATGACGATCCAGGGGTCTGAGATGCTGAAATGTCTCCTAACAGAGAGGAGTTTCCTTTTCCCGCCCTCGTTCCGGGGGATCAGGGCGGAGGCGGACAAACAGGTGGTCGCCGGCGGATCCTTCGCTTGCTGGCCATGATTTCTGCCGCCGGGCTGCTGCCATTTTCCATCTGGCTGGTGGGAACCTGCATCGTCCACATCAGTCCGCCGGTCTATGAAGGCCGCGCGATGCTGAGGGTGCGGCCGGATCAGGGCGGCAGCCGGCAGGCTTGCCGGGATCTCCGCTCCGGCGAGGTGATCGGGCAGGCGGCGCGGACCCTGGCCGGGGAAAAGCCCGCGGACCCCATGTCCGGCTACCTGCTGTGGTCCAGCCTGACGGTGCGGGAAATGTCCGGTTCGAACCTGGTGAAGCTCGAGGCAAGGAGCAGCCGGCCCGGCGAAGCCCGCCGGATCGTGATGGCGGTGGCGGAGGCATATGCGAAGCGCTCGCCGGGCGATGGAGCGCCGGAAGCCCTCGTTTACCTCGCCCCGGATGAGCCGGAGCCCGAACGGGTCTCCGACGAGACCCGGATCATGCTTGGCATCGCCGGGTTCGCCACCATCGGCCTGCTGCTCTGTCTCCCCCTCCTGCGGCTCACGGAGGGCTCCATGCCCTTGCGCATGACGCCGCTTCTCTTCCCCGGCTTTTTCAGGCGGCAAGCCGCGGCCTAGCGGGATTGCTCGAGCATCCGGAGCAGCGGCAGTTCGGCACGGCTGCGGATTTCCTCCGGGATCTCCACCCGCGGTTCCAGCTTCTCCAGGCAGGAGTGGAGTTTCTCCAGCGTGTTCATCTTCATGTAGCGGCAGTCCGCGCAAGCGCAGCGGTCCGTGGGCCCGGCGATCAGGTTCTTGTCCGGGCACTCCTTCCGCAGGCGGTGCAGCATCCCGCTCTCCGTCACCACGATGATGTCTTTCACCGGCGCATTCCTGCAGAAGGCGATCATCTTTTCCGTGGAGCAAACTTCATCCGCCAGCAGGCGCACCGCCTGCGTGCACTCCGGGTGGGCGACCACCAGGGCATCCGGGAACTCCGCTTTGATCCGGTTGATCGAATCGCGGGTGAACTCCACGTGGACGTAGCAGGAGCCCTGCCACAGGTCCATCTTGCGGCCCGTCTGCTCCATCACCCAGGCCCCGAGGTTCGCATCCGGCACGAAAAGGATCGGCCGGTCCTGCGGGGCCTTCTCCACGATGCGCACCGCGTTGCCGGAGGTGCAGATCACATCGCACAGGGATTTCACGTGCGCGGAGCAGTTGATGTAGGCGATGACGTAGTAATTCTTCTCCGCATTGGCCTTCAGGAAGGCCTCCAGCTCCGGCCCGGGGCAGGATTGCTCCAGCGAGCAGCCCGCGTCCTTGTCCGGCAGCACGACGGTTTTCGAAGGATTCACGATCTTCGCCGTCTCCGCCATGAAATGGACGCCGCAGAATACGATCACATCCGCATCCGTCTCCTTCGCGTGGTAGGCGAGACCGAGCGAGTCCCCCACGTAATCCGCGAGGTCCTGGATATCGCCGGTCTGGTAATTGTGGGCCAGGATGACGGCATTCCGTTCTTTCTTCAGTGCTAGGATCGCATCCTTGAGATCGAGGGCGGCGGCGGGCATGCGGGGAAGATGGACGGGGCGGCAGCTTTCTCAATCCGGAAGTCGCGGGAGAAAACAAAGCCCGCCGCGGCAGCTTGGCCGGGCGGGCTAGGAAAAAATGCGGGCGGTTCTTTCCGCTCAGGGATTGACTCCCTGCAGGTTGCCCTGCTTCGGCGAGTCGGGCTTCGCGGCCGCGGCGGGAGCGGAGGACCCGCCGGCGGGCTTGGCGGCCGCGGCCGGGGTGGAGGGCGTGCCGACGTTCGACTTGCCCACGAAAATGGCGCCCGGCTCGATCGAAAGGATCTTCGCCTTGATATCGCCCACCACTTCGGCGGTCGCCTTCAGCTCCACCTTCTCGTTGGCGATGATGTTGCCATGGACCTTGCCGTAAACGACCACCGTGCCGGTCTTGATCTCGGCTTTCAGGCGCGCGTTTTCACCCACGGTCAGGTTTCCGTCGGACTGGATTTCGCCCTCGATGCGGCCGTCCACCACGAGATCGTTGGTGAATTTCACCGTGCCCTTGATCTCGACATCCGAGCTGAGGACGTTGCGGGAAGGCCCGACCGGGCGTTGCGGGGCGCTGCCCGCCTGGCTGGCGGGAGCTGCCGCGGGTGCCGCCGGCTCGTAGCTGGCGGCCGGTACCGGGGCCGGGGTATAGGCGGGAGCCGGGGTCGGAGCGGAAGGCTCTGCACCGGGCTTGTTGCCGGTGATCTTCTGGAAAATATTATTACTCATCTCGTGGAATTAGGGTCGAAATTAGGAGCGCGGAAAAATCGAAAGTCAATTTGATTCCCCCCCGGGCGGCTTCTCCGGAGCCTTGTCTTCTTCACTCTCGGGAAGCACGGGATCGGGCTTCGCGGGGCTCTCCTCGCCGGGCTTGGCGGAATCCCCGTTATCGGGCAGGGACGGCGTTTCTTCCACCGGCGGGGCGGGCGTGGCTCCCTCGCCGTTCAGGATGTTGCCGAGCGGATTATCCTTCATGTCGCCGCCGGGCAGCGCGGCCCCGGGCGTCATGTCCAGCTTGGGAAGTTCCGCTCCGGCAGGCGGGGCGGCGGGCGCCGGCGGCTCGATCTCTTCCGGCATCTTGAAATCCACCAGCTTCAGGTGTTGGTCCGCCAGGTTCGCGAAAGGATTGCCGCGGAAGCCCTCCACGGCGCGTTTGTAGGCATCCTCCGCTTCCTGCCTGCGGCCCGCCGCCTTTTCCATATCCCCCAGGGACATCAGGGCGTATGGCGCGATGAACCGGCCGCCCGGGGCATCGGCGACTTCGCGGAAGAGGGTGGCCGCCTCGTCGTTTTTCCCCTGCTGCATCAGGCGCGTGCCGAGGCTCGCCTTGGCCGTCGGCAGGGCGGGATGCTCCGGATTTTCCGCGATGAACTTGCGCAAGGTCTCGATGGCTGCGTCCTGCTCGCCCGCGTCCCATTGCTCGGTGGAGATCAGGATGGCGGCGCTGCCCGCGGCGGGAGTTCCGGCGTGCTTCTTGGGAACCTCCTGGAGCTCGGCAAGCGTCTCGGCCTTGGAAAGGGCGGCTCCGGCGGCCTTTGCGGTGCTCTCCTTCACCCCTTTCATGACGATCCAGGCCCCGCCGGCAATGGCGAGGAGCACGCCCAGCGCGATCATGCCCTTCTGATTGCGGTCGAGGAAGGCCTCGAAGGCGGAAGGGCCGTGGGAGATTTCGGCAAGCGGGCGCGGGGTATCGGCGGTTTCTTCAGCCATGGGTGCGAGCGGGGATTAAGGATCGGGCAGGGGCGAAATCAATGACGAATTCCCCCCGTCTCGCCGGGGCGGCCTCCGCCCACGGGGATTTTTCATGGCCAGCGGCGGGCGGCAGCGCCTATGGTCCGCCGCACATGGGCGCAGGGCTGTATGTCATCGCGGGCGAATTGAGCGGGGATGCCCACGGCGCGGGGATGCTGGAAGCGCTGCTACGGATGCACACGGACCTGGAAATCCGCGGCTCGGGCGGCCCGAAAATGCGGGCCGCGGCCGGAGACGGCATCCGCGATTGGGTGGAGGAAGCCGCCGTGATGGGCCTGTGGGAAGTGCTGAAACGCTACGGTGGGTTCAAACAGCGCTTCGCCGAAATGCTCGCGGAGATCGTGGAATTCCGCCCCAAGCTGCTGGTCCTCATCGACTACCCGGGCTTCAACTTGCGCTTCGCGGAAGCCCTGCGCGCCGCCCTGCCGGAGACGAAAATCATCTATTACATCAGTCCCCAGGTCTGGGCCTGGAACAAGGGCCGGCTGCCGAAGATGGCCCGCCTGCTGGACGAAATGCTCTGCCTTTTCCCCTTCGAGAAGCCGATTTTCGAGGGCGCTGGCCTGCCCACCACCTTTGTCGGCCATCCTTTGGTGGACGAACTGGAGGCCGAGCGGGAGGGCACGCCGCGGGAGGAAAACCTCGTCGCGCTGCTGCCCGGCAGCCGCGAGAGGGAGGTGGCCCGGCTTTTCCCCATGATGCTGGACGCTGCGAGGCGCCTGCACCTGAAGCGGCCCGAGGTCCGTTTCGAGGCCAGCGGGGCGTCCTCGAAGCTCGCCGCCAGGATGCGCGAAATGGCCGAGGCCGCCCGCAGCGGGGATCTGGTCAAAATTTCGGAAGGCGGTGCCCATTCCCTGATGCAGCGCGCCGCCTGCGGCGTCGTCGCCAGCGGCACCGCCACCCTGGAGGCGGCTTACTTCGGCCTGCCTTACTGCCTGGTTTACAAGGTCGCGTGGCCGACCTACGTGGTCGCCCGGGCGGTCGTGAAGATCGAGCACATCGGCCTGATCAATATCCTGGCCGGAGAGCGGGTGGTGGAGGAATTCATCCAGTCCGACGCGGATCCGC
>CBFGVD010000158.1:0-7418 GCA_965651965.1 uncultured Verrucomicrobiaceae bacterium
GATCCGGTCCAGCTCCGGACGGCGGGTTTTCGGTCCCTGAAGCATCCGGGGCGATCTACCGAGGGCTTCCTCACGGCTATAGCCGGTCTGCCGGATGAAAGCGTCGTTTACGAAGACGATGCGGGGGCCGGGTTCGTCGATGGGCTCCGCTTCCGTAATGATGACGATGTCGTTGATACGGGAGACGCAGGCTTCCAGAAGGCGGAGTTGTTCGCGGGATTTGCGGGCAACGGTGACATCCCGTGCATGGACAGCCAGGCCCGCCGGGCCGGGATAAATCCGAATCTCGAACCACCGGCCCGAGTGCGAATGCCGGAACTCCTCGACGCTTCTCGCGCTTTGTTCCTGCATCGCGTCTTCGCAGGCCCGATGCAGGGTGCTTCCCCGGAATTCCGGGACGACGTGCCAAATCGCTTGCCCGCCTGGAGACGAGCGGCTGAGCCCGAGGAATTTCTCTGCTTCCGGATTGAGATAGGTGATGCGCCATTCCCGATCCAGGGTGAAAAAGGCATCCGTGATCTGCTCCAAGCTGGCGGCAAGCGGGTTCGGAGCCGCCGGGGCGAACTCCCCTAGTGGGATCTCCCGTGTGGCACCGTGAACGCAGACGATTTCCCCGCCGGCATTCCGCATTGCTTCGCCTAGCACGAAGGCCCGGACTCTTCTGCCGGTGGCGGTGAGGATGTGCAGTTCTTCTTCGAAGGGTATGCCTTTTTCCAGACAGAGCAGGAAAACGCTCCGGATCCGATCCCGGCAATCCGGGGCACAGAATTCGAAAGCCTCCTGTGGCCGCGGGGAGTAGCCGTGCGGGACTTCATGGAGATCGCACAACGCATCCGACCATGTAATATGGGCTTCCGGGAGATCCACTCTCCAGATTCCCATTCGGGCATCGGCTTTTGCGGCCCGCAAGAGCAGGTCGGTTTCCCGCAGTTTATCCCGGGCGCGGGCATGCCGGATGGCGTGGTGAACGAGCTCTGCGAGGTCGTGCAGGCGGGACAATTCCTCCGGCAAGGGCAGGCGTTTCTCCGGATGGTAGCAAGCGAGCACGCCGAGAATCGCACCCTCCGGTGAAAGCACTGGCTCCGCCCAGCAGGAGCCCAAGCCGAAGCGCGCAATGGCATCCCCGGCTGAACGCCAGGCGGGGTGGGAGGAAATATCGGCGATCATCCCCGGCACGGGCGAGGCCGCACACGCGCCGGGGCTGCCAATCTCAAAAGCCTTGGGAAAGCGGTGCAGGGCTTCCCGGAGTTCGGCAGCCAGGCCCGAGGCCGCAGCGAGGACGAGGCAGCTCCCGGAAGGGTCCGCCAGGTAAATACAAATGGGGGCTGCCGGGTCGAAGGTGGCGTGCACCACGCTGGAGATCTCTTCCAAGATCCCCGGTAAGGGCCGGTCCCCCAGAATCGCTGCAAGAATTTCCGCCCGCTGGGCCTGGAGAGGCTCTCCGCCGCGCGGCTGCAGGATTTCCGGCGTATTTCCCGTGGGCGGCTGATTCATCGCGCTTGCGGGAACATCCCACGCGACGAAGACCCCGCCGGGCAACTCAATACGGATACGCGGGGGGATTCATCCGGCTCACCGCAATCCGGGCGAAGCGGGCGGAGAAATCTCCCGATGGTCCGGTGAGCGTAGCGGTGTAGATGCGTCCCGTGCCGCTGGCAGCCTCGTAGCTGTAACTGACTCCAGTGGTACTGGTGATCGGGAGCCACTCCTCCAAATCCGCGGAGAGTTCGATGGTGTACTTCAGGTTTGCGGACGAAGACTGAACCCCGCCCGATGGATTGACCACGGCGGAACCGATGGTGGGGAAGCGGATCCGGAAGCTGCTGGCAGGCCCGGCAAGCGGCAAGCTCACCGGTCCGGCGGCATTGGAACCGAAAGCCGTGTCCAGAATGTCCGCCCGGCCATTGCCGTTATTGTCGAGGGTTTCGTCGGGAACGTTTGGGTTTGGAAATGAAACGAATCCTTCAGTCCAGCTGCGACAATATAGGAGGTATGGAATGCCATCCGTATCAAAATGAAGTCCCATGAGATTCGCTTGAACCAAGCCTCCGTTGCCGGAAAGTTGAACAGGCTGGCTATCTAGATATTCGGTATCCGAGGGGGCTGAAGGGTTTGGTTTGCAATAATGGATTTTTTTCGTCGCGCCATTATACCATGCGATACGCTGCTTTCCGTCCACCGGGCTGATCGCAGTGTGAATGCTTCTCGGGGCAGCGCCTGCGATTGCGGTGCCGACATTGGCAGATTCAGTGCCATTCCACCGTTTGAGAGCATTGGCTTTAAAATAAAATAACCTATCGCTGCCGTTGTGGCGCATGCCATGTAAGGTTTCCGCGATGCCGGATTGCTCTAGGACGGTGGGATTTGTTAACACAAGAAAAGAGCCATTGAGAAGCGTGTTCATCCGCATGAGCGCCGTGTCGGCACCCGTGTCGAAGGTAAAATAAACATTGGCGCTGTTCAAGGCGCTGGCAACTACCGCGGTGCTTCGGATCCGCGACCCGGGAACGGTTCCCTGGAACGAACCAGTCAATATGGGCCCCCCATGTGCCGGAAGAACTCCGTCTCGTATAGCAAAGAACTTCGCTGTTGCTGCCAGCATTCCGGACATAGGCTACATGAAGATTTTTGCCTGAGTCAATAGTTGCGCTAATAGTGCCAAATCTTTTCCAATCCACGGTTGTGCCGGTAGATCCGAAAGAGATTGTGGTAACAGGATCCACCACTTCGGAGGCCGCATTACCATTGACGATACTCAAACATTTCAGCGTTAGCGTTGTATTTACGGCATGCGGTGCAACAAAAAATGCGTTACTATGGTTCTCGTATACAAAGGCACCTAATTTGTTGAAACCCGCGGTACCCGATGTAGGCCCAAGAGGCCAAGCGGGTGGATTCCCAGCCAGAAAAGCGCGGGGGACGCTGTTTTGCTGAGAAATACCCTTCGTCAGAATACGTGGATTATTGGAAGCATCCGGCCAGAGATGCCACACGTTGCTGGCGCTCGGGCCATCCAGCGCAACATCCTCCCAATCCGCGGGATCGAGGCTTGCCTGAACTCCCGGAATCCAAGGCATGCATGCCAATACTGTGAGGAGCGCGCGTTTCATGCGTCCGCCCATGCCATGCTGCGGCTGAAGACGCAAGGGCGGGCGCGTGACATAAGCCCTGAGTCGGCCGGAAGATATAAAAGGAAAATTGACGATTTTACGTCCTTCATCATCAAGGCCGATATTCCCGCGGAAAATGAAAGGTGCCACCGAGAGTAGTCCGCAGGCGGGCTACGACCGGTTTCAGGAGAAATCGGAAATGTGCCGCTGCTTCTTATGGAGCGGTTTGAGATCCCTCGCGTGGGTCAAGCGATGGTATAATCCTTGCCCGGTTCCGGCACGATCGCCTCCGTTGACGGGAGCTTGTCCCGCAACTGTTCCATGAACCACGCGCTTGCCTTGGGGTCGCCGTGGACAAGGAAAGTTTTTTTAGGGCCCACTTTCACGATGTAGTCGAGCAACGATTCCCGGGTGGCGTGACCGCTGAAATCGAAGATTTCCATGTCGCAGCGTCTGGGGACGGCCGGGCGTTTGGGATCGAGCAACACCTTCTCGCCCTGTGTTCCGACACGAATGTGCCCGGCGGGCGAGTCCGGATCGGCGTATCCGACGAAAAGGAGCGAGTTCTTCGAATTCTCGAGGAATCCCGCACGGGCGAATTCATTCGAGACGGTGTTCTCGCTCATCATGCCGCTGGAGAGGCAGTAAATCGCGCCAGCCTGGAGCGGTATGGGGCCTTTGCGCCGGCGCGTGCCTGCTTCCAGATCCATGTCTTCCAGGATGCGGAAGCCCTCGTCGCTCCGGCGGGTGCGGCCTTTCGCGAATTTGTCGTAGATCACCGTCATCTTGGTGCTGAGGCCGCCGATATAAACGGGCGTCTTCCGCGGGATGAGCCCGCGCTTCTTGAAGCGATGGATCATGGTCAGCACCTCCTGGGTCTTGCCCATGGCGAAAACGGGCACAAGCACGCTTCCCCGGCGGCTCAAGGTGCGGGAGATGCTATCCGCGAAGCGCAATTCCTCCTCCTCGCGCGTGTAACCCGGGCGGCGGGCGCTATCTCCGCGGGTGGTTTCGATGATCAGGGCGTCCACGGGCTCTTCGGGGAAAATCGCGCCCTTGATGAGGGTGGAATCCTCGAAATTCACGTCCCCGGTATACATGACCCGGTGTCCGTTGCACTGCATGGTGATGCCGGTCGAGCCGAGGACATGGCCCGCATCGTGGAAGGTGCCGCGCAGAGCCCCGCCCGGATCGAGGTCGAAAGGGCGCTCCAAGCCGCGGGTTTCGAAGGAGCGCTCGATCTCATCGATGTCCCGGTGGGTGAAAAGCGGGTACTCGGCGATTCCCAGCTCCAGGCGTTTCGACTGCATCACATTCACGGAATTGTGAAGCATGGCGGCGGCTAGTTCCGCCGCGGCGGGAGAGAAAAAGGCTTTCGCCTGCGGCTGACGGTTCATCAGCACGGGGAGCGAGCCGATGTGGTCGAGGTGGGCGTGGGTGACTACCACGGAGTCGATGGAATGCTCTTCCAGCAGATCGTAGCGCGGTATGCCCTTCAAGCCGTCGTGTTTCGGGTGAAGACCGGCATCGAGGACCACGCGGGCGCTACCGGTATCCAGAAGGTAAGAATTCGCGCCGATTTCGGCGTGACGGCAAAGACTACGGAACAGCATTGGCAAACGTGAGAGCCCGGGGACGATGGGGGAGGGGCGGGAAATGTCGAATGCTGATTTTCAGCGGTATTGCGGAAGGAGAACTATTATCCGGGGCCGGGTTCTCGTTATTCGTCGGGCTGGGGAACTGCGGAGCCCAGGATCGGGACCATCCATGGCGGGGGAGGTGCTTGTCCGGATTCCGCGGTCCATCCGTCGGGTGACGGTGTGGTTTCGCATGCTACATCGCGGTAGGAATATACGGCACCCTGGCAAAGGACGCCTCGGCCCTTGTTATCCTGGTATCGGATGAGAAGGAGCCGGGGGCGGGCGGTAGCGGCGTGGTATGAAAGCGGTTTTCCCCTGGGGTCGATCAGGGTCGCATAACGGGCCATCCGTGGAGCGTCGTCCCGAGGAGTGAGGTAGCTGTTCCCCTCATAAAACATCAGCCAAGCAAGGGTTTCGCCAAAAGTGACGAGAACCTCCTTGTCGCTTGTGTTCCAAGGCCGCCCGGCGAGCTGCCGCTCGGCCATGGCCTCGAGCCGGTAGCAGAGGCCCATCAACCGGGAGAGCCGTGGACCGATCGGATCCTTTTCGTCCACGATTGCCCCGGACAAGAGGCTCTTGCTGTCCTCATCTCCTTTTTTCCAGGCCGTTTCGAGAGCTCCGATGCGTTCCGCAATGGCAAGGCATCTCTTTTTGTCCGGGATCGGTGCCGGGAAACCGGTTGCGGATGGTTGCAAGTCGGGGAAGAGGCTATAGAGAAGAGGTAATTCCGACCGGACCGCTCGCTCCAAGGATGCGGAGGGCGCATCCCGGATCCCGATTTTTCTCAACGCATCCGCGGTCCTCAAAAGCTTGGAAAGCATCGCGGCTCGTGCCTTCTCTCCTGAAAGGTAGGTGCTCCGAGCCTTTAAAAGCGATTCGGCCGACTCGCCGAGATGCCGGTAAAAAGCCGGGAATGGCTCCACGAATCCCGGTTCCTGGGAAGTCATGCCGAAATAGAGGATGTCTTCCCGGCTTCCTGCTTGGGTTGCATACCGGTATTCCGCCCAACTCCCGAGGACCGTGTTCAGTTGCTTGCGTTGCCAAGGCTCGGAAGAGAACAGGGAGGGTGAGCGATCATCGGGAGCCCCCAAGGCCCGGAGTGCGTCGAAGTAGGATAGAAGAACGAGCTTTTGTCCCGAATCTTCGGGGGTGCTGAAATCCCAAGCCTCCGCGGCAAGCTTCGCGAGAGCAGGGTCGATTTGCCCGGACGCGAGGGGATTTCCCAGAAGAGCTGCTACTGCCAACGGGGTTCGGCCGATTTTTGACGGAGCCTCCGCGAGGAGTTTCCGGCAAATCCTGCTCCCGGCTGGAACTCCGGATTGTAGAAGCCCGATGCGCCGGATATGACCGGTTTCCTCGCGGATCTCGGCCGCCGCATTGGAGGCCGGGACGATATTCACGAGTCGATCCAACAAGCCGGCGTCGCGGGCGGTAAGGGAAAAAGCAGGAAGGATGTCATCCCGATCCTTCCAATCCATGCTTTCCAAGCCAATCGCCAAATGCTCCATCATGGAGACCGTGGCGGGCTCGGACGGGGCTACCTGCATCTCCTGAAGCCATTTTCTGAAACGGTAATAGCATTCCCCGGCAGGGTTCCCCACGGCGGAGCCGGTTGGAATGAAAGCCTTGTAACTCACCACATCCTGCGGGCCAGGCTCGGGCAGAATCCAAAAGGGCGGTGCAGCGCCTTCGCCTTTCTCAACGCGTTCCGCCTCTTTGGAAACAAGCCGGATCTCCATTTCATTCAAGCCGGACGGGAGCTTCCCTGTGAGGAGCCGCAGACCCGTGGCAACAATAAGTCGAGAACGCCGGAATCCTTCTTCGCGGCTGTTGCCGGCCTTCGCCGCGGATTCCCGTGGAAGATTCTCCCACAGCGATTGCCAGAACCGGCGGATCCGGGCCTCCTGTGCCTCATCCGCTTCGTTCACGACTTCCTCCAAGATCCGGTGGTAGGCCATCAGCACGCTGTCGCTGGTGACGAAAACCGGCCGGGCGGTACCGATGTAGGCGGAAAAACCCTGTTTCAGCGGGATGTCGAGGACCACCAGCCCATCGGACTGTAGCTTCGCCTTGGCGTCGTCGTCCGCTTCTTGGGCTACCAAACCCTGCCACGGAAGTAAGGCGGCTAAAATTGCGGCACCATATTTCACGCAAGCATGCCACCATTCGGCAGGAAGGGTTGCAAATCCCAATCCGCTACTTCTCCAGCTCCTTTAAAACGTCCGCCGCCTGCTCGTCGGTGGAAGCTGCCAGATCCCGCCAGACGAGCTTCCCGTCCTTGAAGAGGAAGGCCTGGCGCCTGGCGAAGCCGGTTTCATGGGGCACGCCGAAGGCATCCGCCACCTTGCCGTCTTTGTCCGCGAGCAGGGTGAAGGGAAGTTTGTGCTTATCCTTGAAGGACTTTTGAGCCGCCACATCATCCATGCTTACGCCGAAGACCCTTACCTTGCGTTCGGTCAGGGCGGCGTACGAGTCGCGGATGGAACAAGCCTGTTTGGTACAGCCGGGAGTATCGGCCTTCGGGTAGAAATAAACGAGCGTCCAGTCCTTGCCGCCCGTTTCGGCGAGCTTCACTTCAGAACCGTCCTGATCCCGGGCGGTCACGGCGGGGAGAGGGGCCCCGGTTTCGAGAGGTTCGGCAGCCATGGCGGAAAAGGGGAGGCTAGAG
>CBFGVD010000159.1:0-7343 GCA_965651965.1 uncultured Verrucomicrobiaceae bacterium
CGGTTTCATCTTCACCGGCCCCGCGTGGTCCGGGCCGAAGCTCCCCCCCGCCGCTCGCGCCGCCATCCAGCAGGCCAGGCAGGAAACCAGCACCGCCAGGATGAACCACAGCGGGTTCGCGGCCGCTTTCCGCGGCTCCTCCGGCTCGCGGAATTGCTCGAGCAAAGCCTCCAGATCCGCCTCTTCCCCGTCGCCCGTGTCCTGCTCCCGTCCTTCCGACACCCCTGAACCCTATCCCGGCAGAACCCTCCGATGCAAGCCGGAGCGGCCGGTCATCACGGTGCGTCCGCGAATTCCACCTGCGGGAATTTCTCCGGCCTGTGGAAATCCGGCTCCCCGCCGCCCAGATCCGCCGCGCTCAGAAAACGCTGCTCCGGCGATCCCAGGATGAAGGTCGTGTTCATCCGCGTGCCCTCGCCGAAGCCCAGTCTCGCCTCCAGCAGGTCGCGGGGGATCGCCATCGCCGCCACCCAGCCGCCCGTCGGGGCCAGCTCCGCGAAGGTCGCCACCTCCGGGAAGGCGATGTCCACCTCTTCCGCCCGCTTCCGCGGTGCCGTGAATTCACAGCTCCACCAGGCTCCGTTCGGCGCCAGATTGAACTCGAAATAGCGCCCGCTCCCCGGATGGCTCAGGAAAAGCTCCGCCACGTCGTGCTTCCACAGCTCCGCCGTGAAGCGGCCGGGCCGCGCCGCGGGGTGGAGTTTCGCCGCCTTGCCGTGGGAGGCGATGAACCACAGGTTGCGCGGATCCACCGCCACGCAAAACGCGGCGGGCGGCGCGAATTCCCTCCCGTGCCAATCCTTTCCGAGTCCGAAAAGAGGCAGGTCCAATTCCCCCCAGGCCAAGGGTTTCGCGCTGCGGATGACCGTCATCGCGGAAACCCCTAAGAGCCAAGCCCCCAAGGGTCGAGAACAGGATTTCCGGAAAAAATTGCTGCGGATCGGCGAAAAATGTCGCATTCAAGGCCCGCTTTTGTTTTACTTTTCTTAATCGTAACAATGGCTAAACGCCCTAAAAGCCATCATCTCGGCACCATCGAGTATATCGGCCCTCGTCCGCAGCCCAAAAAAGCGCAGCGGCGGCCCAATTTTCTCGGCGGATGGGTGGTTCTCCTGATCGCGGCGGCGGCTGCCTGGCATTTCGGCAAGCCCTTGATCCCACTGCTTCAGGCACAGCGGGCCGTGGCTTCCGTGGAAAGCGCGGACGTCCTGATCAACCAGCTCGCCGGTTCCGTCGATTTCGGCGAGCGCCTGGCCGCCGCGGCCTTGCAACGCTCCAAGGTACCCAGCGTTTACGACAATTCCTATTACCAGATCGCGTACCCGAACGGCGACGTCCCCCTCACTCCGGACGGCAAGTGGCGCGGCAAGGCGGAAGACCTCCTCATCCGCAGCTACCGCTACCTCGGTATCGATCTGCAACAGCTTGTCCATGAGGACATGGCGAAGAATTTCTCCTCCTATCCCCAGCTCTGGTCCTCCAGCGCGCCGGACCGGAATATCGATCACCGCCGGGTCCAGAATCTCCAGCGCTTCTTCCAGCACACGGGAGCGGAATTGAAAGTCACCCGCGAGGCCTCCGACTACAAGCCGGGCGATGTGGTCGTCTGGATGCTAGCCAATGGCGATCTCCACACCGGCATCGTCGTTCCCGGTCCCGGCGAGCGCCGCTCCGAATCCTGGGTGGTCCACGACATGGGCTCCGGCCCGAAGTGGGAGGATGTCCTCACCAATTTCCAGATCCAGGGCCACTACCGCTACGCCGGTCCCGCCCCGGAGGTGGTGATCCGCTGAGCCGCACGCAGGCGGTACCCTCCTCATGAGCGGCCCGTCCCGCTTCCGCCTCCGCTGGTTTCCGCCCGCGTCGCGCGGCGCCTGGGCGCTTCCGGATGATCCGGAAAAATTCCGCGTCTTCCTGCTCATGGGGCAGTCGAATATGGCCGGCTACGGCTGCGTCCGCCCGGACGATCCCTGGCAGCCCGGTGATTTCGATCCCGTCCCCGGCGTCCTCGTCCTCGGAGGCCAGGGCACCTTGAAATCCGCCCGCCCCCGCGGCCGCACCTGCTGGCGGCCCGCCGCCCATCCCCTCCACTTGAACCAGCGCAGCGCCGCCTTCGGCCTCGGCCTGCCTTTTGCCGCGCGCCTGCGCGAGGCATGGCCGCAGCGGAAGCTCGGCCTGATCCCCTGCGCCTGGGGCGGTGCCCCCATCGACCGCCTCGGCCCCGGCTCGCCGCTTTATGCCAATGCCCTCCGCCGCGCCCGCTTCGCTTCCCGTTCCGGCATCCTTTCCGGCGTCCTCTGGCACCAGGGGGAAACGGATGCGGAAAGCGAAAGCCTGGCCCCCGCCCACGCCGGAAAGCTGGCCGCGCTGATCCGCAGCCTGCGCGGGGACCTTGCCGTCCCGGATCTCCCCTTCCTCATCGGCGACCTCGCGGATTTCGGCGATGAACGCCGGAAAGCACCCGCCGTGGCCCGCAGGCGCATCGTCCGGGAGGGCCTGCGGCGCGTGGCAGAGGAAGACCCGCACGCCGCCTTCGTGGAAAGCAGTGGCCTCCCCGGCGTCGATCTCGTCCACTTCGGGCGGGATGCCTTGGCAGAATTCGGCTGCCGCTACGCGGGGGGGGTCCAATCCTTGGGGTCCAAAAGCCCCTGATCCAAGCGATCGAAGAAATCGAGGAACTGCTTGGCCTTGAGCTCGGCCGCCTTCCGATCAAAGCCTTCCTCGTCCCGGACCCAATGGCAGCTCCCCTCTGTTCCGGCCGCTTTTTCCTGGATGATTCTCAAACCTTCCATCCAGTCCCCGTAGGCAGTCGTCGGGTCGAATCCAAGCGGCCCGAGCCGCTCTTCGATGAAAGCGAGAAGCCGTTCCCGATTTTCGAGAAGGCAGTCCGATATTTCCGCTGCGGAGTTCCGGCACGATCCGGCGTCCCCGGATTTTTCCACCCCATGGCAATGGACGAATTTCCAGATCCAGTCCCTCGTCTCCTGGCTCAATGCGTCTTCAACGATGAGGATCGAAAGATAGAGCAACACCGGCGGAAGCGGCGTCCCCTCGAAAACGATCGATTCCGCGGAAGGAGAGCTTCCAGCGGATCCCAAGTCGCCAATCCTTATTTGGGGATCAAGCATGCTTGGTGCCGGGAATAGCACGGCAGGTTTTGGAAGACAATCCGGGGAAACGGGTAACTTTATCGGGGAATCTCCGGGAATATTTCCTCGTCCGATTTGTGGGTTTTCCGGAGCACCGCAAGCAAGGACTCCAGGTCCTGCCGATAGCGGGGATAGGTTCGGAATTTTCCTGAGACCGGGCGAACGGCCCTTTCGAGCAATGCGGGGTTCGCCAAAATCCGCCCGCTTGTCATCGAATAATCGATCCTTACTTCCCCGCCTTCCGGGTAGCGATTGCCAAGCTGGGAGGGCGAAGAAGGCCATTCGCCGCCGTGGCTCCGAAGGTGGTTCGTGATGTCGCGGATCGCCTCGGCAGTCCGGTATTCCACCCGCATATTCCTGTTTTTCGGCGTCAGAAGGAATGCCGGAAACGTCACGGCGGCAAAAGCGACGGTAGCCAAGAGCGGAGAAAATCCCTTCATGCGATCTACCTCTCACGCTCCCGTCGATGTCGTAATCACGAAAGAACTTTTTCCATCCGTCTGCTGTCGCACCCCCCTTTCCAAGGCTTTACTCCCCGCGGCCTTTCGCCCACTTTCGCCGCCCTTTCCGCCTCAACGACCCATGACCGCAGCCGAGATCCGCCAGAGCTTCCTCGATTTCTTCCGCGAGAAGCAGCACACCATCGTGCCTTCCGCCTCGCTGCTGCCGCAGTCGCCCGGCCTGCTCTTCACGAATGCCGGGATGAATCCCTTCGTCCCCTACTTCCTCGGCGTTGAAAAGGCTCCCTACGATCCCCCCCGCGCCGCGGATACCCAGAAATGCATCCGCGCCGGCGGCAAGCACAACGACCTGGAGGACGTCGGCTACGATACCTACCACCACACCTTCTTCGAGATGCTGGGGAACTGGTCCTTCGGCAATTATTTCAAGAAGGAGGCCATCCGCTGGGCCTGGGAACTCGTCGTCGAGCGCTGGGGTCTTCCCGCTCACCGCCTGCACGCCTCCGTCTATGCGCCGAAGCCCGGCGACCCGGGCGAATTCGACCAGGAAGCCTGGGACATCTGGGCGGAGCTCTTCCGCTCCAAGGGCTGCGATCCCGAGGTCCAGATCGTGAACGGCAACGTGAAGGACAATTTCTGGATGATGGGCGAGACCGGCCCCTGCGGCCCCTGCTCGGAACTCCACGTGAACCTCACCCCCGCCGGCGACCCCATGGAAGGCCGCCTGCTCGTGAACAACGATTCCGACCTCTGCATCGAGATCTGGAACCTCGTCTTCATCCAATACAACGCCGAGGCCGACGGCAGCTTCCGCGAGCTTCCCGCCAAGCACATCGATACCGGCATGGGCTTCGAGCGTGCCTGCTCCATCATCCAGGGCACGAAGGGCTTCACCGACTTCTCGCAAAAGCCCAGCAACTACGCCACCGATGTCTTCCAGCCGATCTTCCGCAAGATCGAGGAACTGAGCGGCAAGACCTACGTGAATATCTACCCGGAGCCTGGTGCCGACCGCTCCGCCTTCACGGAGGAAATGAAGGACGCCATCGCCTTCCGCGTGATCGCCGACCACCTGCGCACCCTCTCCTTCTCCATCGCCGATGGCATCATGCCCGGCAACAACGGCCGGAACTATGTCCTCCGCCGCATCCTGCGCCGTGCCGTCCGCTACGGCCGCCAGCTCGGCTTCTCAGGGGACAAGCCGTTCTTCGGCGCGCTGGTGGAAACGCTCGTCGCCGAGATGGGCGAAGCCTTCCCGGAACTCAAGCACCGCCAGGATACGATCCGCGCGACGCTGGAGCAGGAGGAAGCAAGCTTTAACCAGACTTTGGATAGGGGGCTGAAGGAGTTCGAAGTGATGGTCAGCGTTCTCCTTAAGAACCAGGAGATGTATGCAGAGGTCATCGCCGAATCTTCGAACCAAGATCAGGCACTTGATGCTGAACTGCTTCGAATAAATCGCCTGTTCAAGGGATCCGACGCTTTCACTCTCTATGACACCTATGGTTTTCCAATCGATCTCACCCAACTGCTTTGCTCCGAGAGAGGGATCGAGATCGACATGGAAGGGTTCGAGCAGCTCATGGAACAACAGCGCGAGCGCGCCCGCGCCGCCCAGAAATCCACCATCGTCCGTGCCCTCGATATCTCTACGGAGGCTGTGACGGAGTTTGTCGGTTTCGATTCCGACGAGATCGAAGCCACCGTCCTCGAGGTTCACCCGCAGGAGGGCTCCCTCTTCGTCATCACGGACTTCACCCCTTTCTACGCCGAAATGGGCGGCCAGTCCGGAGATACGGGAACTCTCGTGCTTTCGGGCGACGCGATTCCGATCACCGGCGTACAGCAAATAGGCAAGGCTAGGGCTCACATTATTCCCGCATTCAACGAAGCTGGATTACCGAATCGGGTCACCGGGGGCGATACCATCACGCTCAAGCTCGACACCGCCCGCCGCCGCCCCATCGAGGCGCACCACACCGCCACCCACCTGCTTCACTGGGCGCTCCACGAGGTCGTCTCGAAGGACGCCGCCCAGCAGGGTTCCTCCGTCGATGAAAACCGCCTGCGCTTCGATTTCAACAGCGCCGCCGTCACTCCGGAGCAGATCGCCGCGATGGAAGAGAAGGTGAACGCCTGCATCGCGGAAAACGACCCGGTATCCTGGCGGGAAGTCCCGCACGCCGAAGTGAAAGGCCGCGCGGACATCATGCAGTTCTTCGGCGACAAGTACGGAGAGTTCGTCCGCGTCGTCCAGATCGGCGGCGGCCGCGGCGAGCTGGATGGCTACTCCATGGAGCTCTGCGGCGGCACCCACGTGCGGAATACCGGGGAGATCGGGCTCTTCAAGATCAAGAGCGAGGGTGCCATCGCGTCCGGGGTCCGCCGGATCGAGGCCGTCTGCGGGCAGAGCACGCTGGCCTACCTCCGCGAGTCCGCCGCGCAGCTCGATGCCGATACTCGGGCCGCAGAAGCCAAGCTCCACAGCGCGAATGAAAAGCTCGCCTCCCTGGGCGAAGCCGGTGTTCCGGGCAAGGATGCCCCGCTCCCGGATGTGGATTCCTTTTACGCCGCCGCCGATATCCGCGGCATCAACGAAGCCTTCCGCAAGGGCCGCGAAGCCCTGGAAGCCACCAAGGAAGCCGCCATCGAGGCGGAGAAGCGCTACAAGAAGCTCCAGGCGGGAGCCGCGGCCAGGCAGGCGGATGCCGCCTTGGCCGAGCTCGTCGCCGCCGGAGGCCCCATCGTCGCCACTTTCGAGGCCGATGCTTCCCTGCTCCAGGAACTGCTCAACGGCATGAAAAAGCAGCAGTTCGCGGGCGCGGGCTTCGTCATCGTGGACGATGGCGAGAAGCTCCACCTCGGTGCCTACTGCGGGGATACCGCGCAAGCCGCCGGCCACAAGGCGGGCGACCTGCTCCGCGATCTCGCCGCCATCGCCGGGGGCAAGGGCGGCGGCAAGCCGGACCAGGCCCGCGGTGCCGCTCCGGACCGTGCCAAGCTCGCCGACCTGGAAGCCGCCGCAAAAGCCCGGCTCGCGTAGCGGAGCTAGAGCATTTCAAGCGCACCTGTAGCCGAGCCCTCCGGCACGAGGGAGCGACGAGGCATTTTTCCGAAGGTAGGGACACGCGTCCCCGCGTGTCCGCGAAGCAGGGTGAGGCAGGTTCCGAGGGACCGTCCGCGGTCGGCCGGCCCTACCTCCCTTCCGCGTTCCGCCGGAGCATTCGAGTCAGGCGCGCGGCCATGGGATTTATTAAACGCCATACCGTGCCAGCAGGGACGACGGATTTCACGGAAAAACCCTTGGAAGGAAGGCTCTTGGGCCTTCTGCATCCGTGTATTCGGTGTCTTCCGTGATTTTCAAGACTTGGCCGGAATCGTCCGGTTTGCTCCGGGATTTCGTATCACTCCAGCCACTCCTTCGGCATTCGCAGCGGCCTGCCCTCCGGCATCTGCACCAGCGCCAGCGCCTGGCGGCAGGTGATCAGCAGCGCATCGTCGCTTTCCCGCCGGACCTCGAAGCCGCACCAGAATCTCGCCCGTTGCATCTCGTCCAGACTGCCCCGGATCAGCAGCGTGTCGCCCAGCGTCGCCGGCCGTTTGTAGTCGATTTCCGTCCGCACCACCACCGGGAAGACCTTCGTCCCCGCCATCGAGCTCAAGTCCAACCCCATCCTCGCCGCCACCCGGGTGCGGCAGGTTTCGATCATGCGCAGGTAGGCCAGGTTGTGGA
>CBFGVD010000160.1:0-7323 GCA_965651965.1 uncultured Verrucomicrobiaceae bacterium
ATAGCTCCGATTTCGGGGATGCGGAGTTGACTGCGATCGAGGCGACGCGGCAAGAATGCGGCTATCCCGCGGTGATCGGCGGCCTGCAGCTTCCGCCGTATGCCTTTGTTATCTTGAGCCAGGATTGAACCACCTGCATGGCCGTGCAGGCTGCACCGGGCGGTGATAATTTGCAACCGGGCCAGGCATGCCGGATCGCCCGGCGGAAGGGGCGGCGGAGAGAACGCAACACATCTTCCCGCTATTGTTCAATGACCCGCATCGCGGGCACAAATAGCGCGGGAAGATGGCACATCACCCGCTAACGATTGAGACCGCGGAAGCAGGGGGGAGGGGCTGGCGCGCAGCCTGATGCCGGGAACCCCGCGCCGCAACCAACCGTTATCCCGCCGCCTGTCATGGTTTCCCGAAACGTCCGGATCCGTTCCGCCGCCGATCAAATTCAAGCCGCTGCCGAAGTCCACGCCCCCGCACGGAAGGGCAAGGTGCCCAAGCCGCGGCGCCCGCGCATCCTGATCGTCACGCCGGAGCTCAACGGCAGCACTTATCTTGGGCGGAACGGGCGTACGGCACCCTGCGCGAAGGCCGGAGGGCTGGCGGATATCAGCACGCTGCTGGTGGACGAGTTGTCCGCCCGGGGAATCGATGTCCGCGTCGCCCTGCCCCATTTCCGCAGCCTCTTTTCTCCCGCCGCGAAGAAGCATTCGCGGCACCTGCACCTCTGCCACGACCGGGAATTCTACTACCGGCGCTCGGTTTATGACGGCACCGCGGAGTCGAACCGGCGGGCGGCGCTGGCCTTCCAGCGGGAGGTGATCCACCACGTGCTCCCGAAGGTGAGGCCCGACGTGGTGCATTGCCACGACTGGATGACGGCCCTGGTGCCCGCGGCCGCGCGGGCCATGGGGATTCCCAGCCTTTTCACCGTGCACAATCTGCATGACGAGCGGATGACCCTGGGCGAGATCGAGGACCGGGGGATCGATGCGGCACCGTTCTGGAATCACCTCCATTATTCCCGTTTCCCGTGGTCGTATGAGGAGAGCCGCCATTTGAATCCCGTGAATCTGATGGCTTCCGGCATCCACGCGGCGGATCATGTGAATACCGTGAGCCCCTCCTTCATGCAGGAGCTGGTGGAGGGCCGGCACTCCGCCGGGACGGGGCTGGCGGAGGTGCTCTGCGGCAAGCAGCGCTTCGGCGCGGCCGAGGGAATCATCAACGCTCCCGATCCCTCCTACGATCCTGAACGGGACACGCGGATCTTCCGCACCTACGATGCCGCCGGCCATCGTGCCGGGAAGCGCGCCAACAAGCTGGCGCTACAGCGCAGCCTGGGGCTGGAGGAAGATGCCGAGGCCCCGCTGCTTTTCTGGCCTTCCCGCCTGGACCCCGTCCAGAAGGGTTGCAACTTGCTCTCGGAGACCCTGTACCGCCTCGTGAGCGATTATTGGGGCTTGGCCCTGCAGGTCGTGTTCGTCGCGGACGGTCCTTTCCGCTGCCATTTCGAGCGGATCGCGGAATTCCACGGCCTGCAGCGCAGGATCGCGGTACGGGGCTTCGACGACGCGCTGTCCCGGCAGGCCTATGCAGCGTCCGATTTTGCGCTGGTCCCCTCCGCTTACGAGCCCTGCGGGCTGGCGCAGATGGTGGCGCTGAAATACGGCAGCTTGCCGGTGGTGCACCGCACGGGCGGCCTGGCGGATACGGTGAGCCATCTGGATGCGGAGCAGCACCGGGGGAATGGATTCGTATTCGAGCACCACGATTGCCAGGGGCTGCGGTGGGCGATCGATGAGGCGATCCGCTTCCACATCCGTCCGGCTGCGGAGCGGGAAAGGGAAATCGCCCGGATCATGACGGAGAGCCGCAGCGTCTTCTCCCCGGAAAAAACGGCGGCAGCGTATATCCGGATCTATGAGCAGCTCTCCGGCCGGGCGATCGGCGGGGCTTGATCGGGCATTCCGGCCTGGTCTTGCTCAGGGGCCGGCGGGGGGCTTGCCGAGGGCCTGGCCCGCGGCCAGCAGGCGGGGGCGCAATGCGGCGTAATCGATTTCTTGCACGGAGCCGCCCGTATCCAGGGCGAGGTCCGCGGCGATGGCGGCGCTCTGGGCCAGAACCATGAAGACAGGCTCCATCCGGATCGAGCCGAAAGCCATGTGGGAGGCGGAGAGGCTCCAGGGGACGAGCAGGTTTTCGCACTCCCCCGCTTTCGGTACCAGGGAGCGGTAGGAGACCGGGTAGGGTTTCACGCCGTGGATCTGCACGTCGCCCTCGTTCTTCACCATGCCGTTTTTCACATGGCGCTGAACGTGGTGGGAATCCATGGAATAAGCGGCCAATCCCACGGAATCGGACACCGTGCGGCGGCCCGTGCAGTGGTCCTGGCACATCACATGGTCGGAAACCATGCGGCGGGCCTCCCGGACATAGAGCTGCCAGGGCCAGTGGCCGTTGTCGGTGAATTCGTCCGCAGGCAGCCCCCACCCGGCGTGGGCATCGCGGATTTTCTTCGGGACGCGGGGATGGTTCTGGAGCGTCCAGAGGAGGCCGCGCTGCCATTGCTCGTGGCGCTTGGCGAGCGCCTCCCGCTCGCGGTGGCCGAGGGTGGTCCAATCCCAGCCCGGACCATAATTCCCGCCGATGAGATCGGTTGAAATGCCGCCGGTGTTGTTCGAGTCGGTCTTGCGGTTCGGCATCAGGTCCAGCTTGAAAAACCGGGAAGTCTGTCCGGCATCGATGGAGCGGAAAAGCAGCTCGTAGTCCGCCTCCGCATAGCCGTCCGGCTTTTCGATCTTCACGCGGTTGGCGGGCACGTCGGTGAGCACCATCCGGAAGCAGTAGGCCTGGAGACGGCGGTCGGCGCTGCCATCCGGCCCCCCTGCATCGGGATTCACGCCGGGCAAGAGGCCGCTGGCCGGGTCGCCGGGCCGCTTGTAAGGGTCGATTCCGTCCACGAGCTGGTTTTTCACGGACTTCGCCACCTGGATGCCGCTTGCGGTCTCGCCATGGGCGGCATTCGCTTCCCGGCCCACGGTGAAGCTGACCTTCGCGCCCGGCAGCAGATCGCCTTCGTAGCTGGCATCGATGAACATTTTCCCGGCGAATTCCCGGCCGTCCTCCATGCGGAGGCTCTGGATCCGGCGTCCTTGCATCAGGACGCCTTCCTTCAGGTCCAGCCGGCCGTGGACGACTTCCACCTCCGCCTCCTCCAGCATCCGGGTGAAGATTTCTTCCGCGACTTTCGGCTCGAAGACGGAAGCGATCTTCACCTCGTCGTTGAAGGCGGGACCGCCCTGGCCGCGGTTGCCGTATTCCGCCCGGGTCTGGTGTTTCCAAGCCGTCTCGCCCCGGTAGTGGAGCCAGGCCCGATGGTAGAATTCCCGGCTCAGCCCGCCCAGGATCCCGCTGTCTCCCAGATCCGTCCAGCCGAGGCCGCTGGTGGTCAGGCCGCCCAGGTGTTTGGCGGGGGAGACGAGTACCACGCTACGGCCGTCCTGCGCCGCCTGGATCGCGGCGGTGATGCCGCCGGAAGTCCCGCCATAGACGACGATGTCCCGTGAAACAGGTTCCGCCCCGAGGGCGGCGGACAGGCAGAGAAGAATGCGGAGCGCGTGCATGAGAGTGGCTGTACGGGCCGGGTGCCGGCCTTCCCGGCCATCTCCCGCGATCCCGCCACGGGAGCTTGGCCGCGGCGGATCCTTGTCCGAATCCCTCTTTGGAGGGAGGGAAAAAGTGTTCGCGTCCCGCCCGGCACCGCCGCACCCTGTGGGGACAGGGGTTTCCCGTCCTCCGCGTCCCGGTTATCCTCAAGTGCCTGCTGTGCGGCATGCTGGCGGCCGGGGGGCTGCGCGCGCAGGAGGTGGCCCCGCAAACGGTCCGCGAACTCCAGGTCAAAGCGGCGACGGAGCCATTCGCCCCGGTGAAGGTGAAAACGAGCGGGATCGTGACCTGGATCGATCCCACGGAAGGGAAATACTTCCAGCTTCAGGACCAGACCGGCGGAGTGCAGGTGAGCTTTACCAACATCGATTGGCCGCTGGTGGAAGACACGGTGGAGGTGGAGGGCGTGCTGGAGCGCGGCCCCTACGCGCCAGTGATCAGCAATGCAAAATTCCGCCACAAGGGGAAAGGCTCCCTGCCGAAGGCGGCGAATGCCTCCGGCGGAGGCCTCGTGAACGGCGAGTACAACGGCGAACTGGTGGACATCCACGGCTGGGTGCGGAGCGCGGAGATGATTTCCTCCACGACCTTCTCCGCGGTGCTGAATTCGGGCTCCGCGCGGGTAACCGTCCGCGTGAGCAACGCCAGGAACCTCGACCCGCAGAAATTGATCGCGGCAAAGGTGTGGATGCGGGGGGTGGCGATCCCGGTGCGGGCGCGCGGCGGCTTGAGGCAACTGGTGGACGTGCAGGTGCTCGCTTCCAGGGAGGAGGATTTCCATGTGGAGCAACTGGAACCCGCCGATCCCTGGCAGAGCCCGGTGCGGCCGCTTCAGGAGGCCTTCCAGTACCGGCCGGGTTTTACCCGCGGGGATCGTTTCCGCATCCGCGGGCAGATGGTGTACCATCGGGACGGGGTGGCCTATCTGAACGACGGCCGCAGCGGCGTGGCGGTGCGCGGAGCGGGCTCGGAGAAACTCAGGCCGGGGGACGAGGTGGAGGCGGTGGGATTCCCGGATCTGGAGGATTTCCTGCCGGTGCTCTCCGATGCCGTGTTCACTTCCTTCCCGCCGCAAGGAGAACCGGTCAAGCCGAAGCCGATGACGGTGGAAGAGCTGCTGGACGGCCTGCAACACGCCGGCTACGTGACGGTGCGGGGCCGCCTGCTGGACCGCCTGCAGACCCCTTCCGCGGATCGCAAGGGCACGCTGGTGCTGGCGCTGAACACCCCGCGCGGGGTATTCACCGCGGAGATGGAGCACCAGGGAGCCAGGATCCCGCATCTGGAGGAAGGTGCCACGCTGGACGTGAGCGGGATCTGTTTGGTGAGCACCGATGGCGCGGGGAACTCGACTTCCTTCAAGATCCTGGTGCCGGGCCCGGCCAGCGTGGCGGTGGTGGAGCGGGCGAGTTTCTTCACCGTCAAACGCTTGCTGGTGATGTTGAGCGCCGCCCTGGGGGGCATGGCCGCGGTCGCGATCTTCGCGTATTTCACTTCCCGGCGGAATCTGGAGCTGGCGGCGGAGATGCGGGAGAAAAAGGCCGTGATGGCGGAGCGCAACCGCCTGGCCCGCGATCTCCACGACACGCTGGAACAGGGCCTCACCGGCATCCACCTGCAGCTCCACGGCATCGGCAAGACCGAGGAAGACGCCTCCCCGGACACCCGGGAAAGGCTGGAGGCGGTGAACGTGCTGGTGAAGCAATGTCACGCGGAGATGCGGCATTCCATCTGGAATCTCCGTTCCGTGGCGCTGGAGCAATTCGATCTGGTCCAGGCGCTGGATCGCTCCGCCCGGTCCATCGTGCTGGGCTCGGACATCCGGGTGGAGGTGAAGCGGAGCGGCGGCACGGCGGCCCTGCCCTCCCTGGTGGAGGACAATTTGCTCAGGATCGGCCAGGAGGCGGTGACGAATGCGGTGAAGCACGCCCGCCCTTCGCGGGTGGTGCTGGAGCTTGTCACCGGGCCGGAGAGCGTGATCCTGACCATCGGCGACGACGGTAGCAGCGGCGCGCGACCGGCGTCGAAGCCCGGCCACTTCGGCCTGACCGGCATGCGGGAGCGCGTGCTAAGGCTCGGCGGGACGCTCCAGATCGCTCCGAGAGCCGGAGGCGGCACCGTGGTCCGCGTGGAAGTGCCGCTGCGAAACGGAAATCCAAAAACCCCAAATGAACCCGCACCATCCGCAACCCGTCAAGATCCTCGTGGTGGATGACCACTTCGTCGTCCGCGAGGGTCTCCGCAGCCTGATCCGCCGGGAGGCGGGCATGATCGTGATCGCCGAGGCCGCCAACGGGGCGGAAGGCGCGGACATGCACGAACGCCTGCAACCCCACGTGACCATCATGGACCTGCGCATGCCCGTGCTGGGCGGCGTGGAGGCGACCCGCCTGATCCGCAGCAAGACACCGGATGCGAAGGTGCTGGTGCTGACCAGTTTCGAGGGGGACGAGGATATTTTCGCCGCCTTCGACGCGGGGGCTTCCGGCTACCTGCTCAAACACTCCTCCGGGGATCAGGTGATCCCCGCGATCCACGCGTTGATGCGCGGGGAGACCTGGATCCCCCCGGAAGTGGAGAGCCACCTGGCCGCGCGCCAGCGGGGCGAGGTGCTTTCCGT
The DNA here is from genome assembly GCA_965651965.1 of uncultured Verrucomicrobiaceae bacterium. Lineage (GTDB taxonomy): Bacteria > Verrucomicrobiota > Verrucomicrobiia > Verrucomicrobiales > Akkermansiaceae > Haloferula. The sequence goes on from CBFGVD010000160.1 coordinate 6,284, forward strand.
CCGGGAGAGGGAGATCGTGCGGCATCTCGCGCTGGGCGAGGCGAACAAGGAAATCGCCGCTTCCATCGGCATCTCGGAGCAGACGGTGAAGAGCCATGTGAAGAACATCCTGGGCAAGCTGCAGGTGCGGGACCGGACCGAGGCGGTGACGGTGGCCCTGCGGCGGGGAATCATCCATCTGCCTGAGGTGTGAAATCTTGTCAGGCAGGGGATTCCGCCTAGGCTCGCAGGCCCATGCTTCCCACCCTGAATCTCGTTTCCGCGCTGGCCGCGGTGGTGTTTTTCTTCCTGCCCTGGACAAGCATCGAGTGCCGGGGCGAACGGATGGCCACCCAGACGGGCCTGCAGTTGATCGCGGGTTCCGCGAAGATGGCCGTGGAATCCGAAAGCGCGCGGATCGAACTGGAGGCGCAGGAGGAAACCTCGCTCGGCCACTCCTATCTGGCGGCCGGAGCCCTGCTCTGTGCGGTCTCCGCGGCGGTGATGGCGCTGGCGGCTGCGACCCGCGGGCGGCGGGACCTGGGCCGGGCTTCCGGCGTGCTCTGCACGGTCGCCCTCGCCTGTCTAATCACGCAGGCATCGCTCGGATTTCCTGCCCGGGAGACCCTGGTGCGGAGGATTTCCGGCGGGCCGGCGGGCGAGGCGGCGGGCTCGCCGCTCGAAGTGCTGGGCGAGGAAATCTCCCGGGAGGCCGCCAGCCGCATCCAGGTGCATCCGCTGCCATGGTTCTACCTGGAGCTGGCGGCGCTCGGCATACCCGCCCTCATCCTTGTGAACGGGTTGCTGGACCGCATGAAGCCTGCCGCAGGAAGGCGGGACTGAGGTGCGTCCTTGCCGCCATGGTCCCGATCGGCGAGCCTGTTTCCCGTGAGCGGTAAACCTCCATCCTCCTGGTCGGCGGACAAAGCGGCCGCAAAAGGTATCCTGCGCGACCGGAGCCTGCGCCGCCGTGCGATGGGCCGCTGCCTGATCCTGCTCCTCGCGATGTTCGCCATCGGCCTGTGGGTGATCGAAGCTTGGCTGGCGCAGAATATCTGGCG
>CBFGVD010000161.1:0-7315 GCA_965651965.1 uncultured Verrucomicrobiaceae bacterium
CGCCTTTCGTTTCTTCTTCATCTGCTTTTCTCACAAAGAAACTTTCGCGATATCCGCATCTGGTATAGTCGGGTGCCTCATGCGTCCCGGCCTCCCATTGGTCGCCCTCGTGGCCACGGTTTCCGCCCCTCTTCCGGCGGAAGAACCGGCGGCGGCGTTCGGGGCGGGCTTGGAGCATTTGGCGGGGCTGGGCCTGCCGCCGATACAGGGGGCCGAATGGGTGCGTCTTCCGAAGGATCTCGCGGAGAGGGAAAACTTCCTGAGCTCCTATGAGTTCCGCAAGCTGGGAGTCCGCCTGGAGGGCGGGGCGTGGAAGCTGCCCGGTGAAACGCCGCGCTTCCTCGGCTTCGCCGGGACGGAGATTCACCAGCCCCCGGCCGAGGAGAAACCGGAGCCGGAGGAGAAGAAGTCCCCGGGGTTGCTGGGGAAAATGTTGAAAAACTATGCCGCGGAGAAGCCCGCCGCGGTTCCGGCGGCGAAGAAAAAGGGCATCCCCGTGGAGGAGGATGTCCGCCTGCTGGTGGAAGCGCTGGAGAAGGAAAAAGTGCGCGAGGAGTTCCTGGAGCAGATAGAATATGGCTCGGCGGAGCTACCCGGGCGCTGCCTCGTTTTCGCCGCGCAACTACACGCCGCGGGGAAGAAGGCGGAGGGGAGCCGTCTCGCCGCGGCCATTTTCGCGGCGGTCCCTTCTCCCGAGCCGGTGATCGATGCCGCGGTCTCGCAATTCGCCTCCGCCGGGTACCAGGCCGCGGCGTCGGCTTTTTTCACGGATTACGATTGGCAGCGGTATCTCGAAGCCGCGAAGGCGCTCCTGGCGAAGTACCCCCGCGGTTGGCGGGACGCCGGTGCGGTAGCCATGCTGGTGCCGCTGCTCGAAAAGCGCGCGGCGGGCGTGCAGCCGGCACCGCTCGCCCTTCCGGGGGTCGAGCTTTCCCCCGCGGCCGTGGAGGCCCTGGATGCGCTGCTCGTGCCGCAGGACGCGGGCAGCGGTGCCGATGACGAGGCGCTGGCGCGAAGCCACGGCGTGGATCTTTCCGATGTTCCCGCGGAGCACCGCGCGCAGTACCTGGCGATGCTGCGCCAGCACGGCATGGGCGGGGAAAGCGGCACCGGGCTGTGGCTGCTGGAGGGAGGGGAAAAAGAGCAGCCTCCCCGCGATCCGGTGGGGAAGATCAAGGCGATGGGTATGGACGGACTGATCGCCCTAGCCGCCGCCGCCACGGATGAAACGCTGGTTCCGGTGCGGAATTCCGGCGGTCGCTCCAGCTACTTTTACCGCGGCAGCAGCCAATCCGCGGAAGAGATTGCCGCCGGAACCTTCAAAACGATGACCCGCCCGCAGACCCGCGGGGAGCTGGCCGCGGGATTGCTCGCCGCCGCTCTCCCGCTGGGCGAGGACCGGGAGGAGATGGATTCCGTGTCGCTCCGGGACCTGGCCGTGGAATTCTGGAAAAAGCACCGCGGGAAATCCGGCGTGGAGCTTGCCCTGGTCTTCCTCAAGGAGGGTGACACGGGCCAAGTGAACGAGGCGGCGGAATATCTGGCCGGGCACGAATCTCCGGCGGCCCGCCAGGCCTTCGAGAAGGCGGTGCTCTCCGCGGAAAATCCCGCCGCCTTTGCCGGCGTGGTGGAGGGTTATCTTGAAAAGAGGAAAGGCCAGGCGAGGCCGTTCCTGGCGTCCTATTCCGCGGCGCTCCGGAAGGCCCTGGAGGACGTCGATCCGGAAGACATGGGATATTCTTCCGGGTACTATGTCCTCCGCGAGGCGGGCGGGGTGGAGAAGTATCTCAAGAAGCTCTCCGTGAAGATCGGCGATGTCTCGCTGAAGGATACGGTGGCCGCCGCGGTGGCCACGGGCAAGGCGGAGGAAATCTCCGCCCTCGCCGGCATGTTCGGGAGCGCGGGCATGCCGGAAATCCTGGCGGTGACGGGAGAAGCCGCGGGGGAGGCCCCGCCGGAGCTGCGCGTGGAGCTGTTCCAACTGGTGCTGAGCAGCGTCTTCGGCAACCGGGGGGAGGAGGAGCCGGATCCGCCCGCGGAACTCGAGCTTCCCGCGGGAACGCTCGCGATCTGGAAATCGCTCTTGGCCGGAACCGAAGCGCTGCCCGCGGGCTCGAATTTCGGCGGCTGGCTGGAGGGCTACGGCGCGAAGACCACCGGCGATGCCGCCGCGCTGGTGCTGGAAGTCGCGGCTTTCCCCGGCAGCGGTGAGAATTTCAATCCCTTCGGTGACATCCACGAATCCCTGGGTGCGGTCGCCCCCTTCGCGCGGCAACGCGCGGAAGCTTTGGTAGAGGGCAAGGAACCGCCTCCTTGGCCGGATCAAGAGAAAGTGCCGGAAGACCGCCAAAAGGAGATCGCTGCCAAGCTGGCCAGCCTGCCTGCGGGCGAATTGCTGCCCTACGCGCGTTCGCTGCCGCCGGAGGAGCGCTTGTTCCTGGCCTCCACGGTGCGCGACTACGGCGAGGCGAATCCCGCGCCGCCCGGCGTTGCCGCGCTTCGCAGGACGGTGGTCGCGCGCCGCGGCTACAATCCCGCCGCCCCGCATGACCCCGCGATCCTGGACAGGTTGGAAATCCGGGAGGGCTTCGTGCTATCCGCGGATGGTCTCGCCGGCATGGCGGAAAAAATGGCGCGGGAGGCCGAGGAACATTCCGGCACTACCGTCTTGTTTTATCCCGGGCCCATGGGGCTCGGCTGCACGGCCACCGCATTCCGGAATCCGGAGAAGGAGTCCCGCTGGGAATATTATCTCACTTCCCTCGCGCGCTGGTTCGGCCAATACGAGGATGTGGAAGCCCTCTCCATGCTTGCCGCGGGCCGGACCGCTGATCTTTGGTCCGCGAAGGACGGCAAGACGGTGAAACTGGAGAGCCACAATCCGATCAAGGACTCGCTGGAAGGACTTCTCGTCTCCGGGGACGGCTCCGTTCCCCTCCATCTGTCCATCCAAGTCCTGACCCGCGCCGACGCGGAGAAACTCAAGAACGAATAAGCCGCCATGCCCGCCATTCAGGAAGCTTCCGCCCGTTGGGAACAAGTGCAGGAACGTGCCGCCGCGATCCGGCGGGAAACCGCCCGCGTGATCGTGGGCCAGGAGGAAATCGTCGAGCAGTTGCTCACCTCGCTCTTGTGCAAGGGCCATTGCCTCCTGGTCGGCGTGCCCGGTCTCGCGAAAACCCTGCTGGTCTCCACCCTCGGCCGCATCCTGGGGCTGAAATTCCAGCGCATCCAGTTCACCCCGGACCTGATGCCCTCGGACATCGTCGGCACGGAAATTCTCCAGACCGCGGACGACGGCGGGCGCGAGTTCAAGTTCGCGCCCGGTCCCGTTTTCGCGAACCTGCTGCTGGCGGATGAAATCAACCGCACCCCGCCGAAGACCCAGGCCGCCCTGCTGGAGGCCATGCAGGAGAAGCAGGTCACCGTGAATGGCGTGACCCGCCGCCTGGAGGAGCCTTTCACGGTCTTCGCCACGCAGAATCCGATCGAGCACGAGGGCACCTACCCGCTGCCGGAGGCACAGCTCGACCGCTTTTTCTTCGAGCTGCGGATCGGCTACCCGAGCATCGAGGAGGAGGAGGAAATCGTGCTCCGCACCACCGGCCGGGCCTCGCATGCGCCGCAGCCCCTGCTGGATGCGGCCGGAGTCATCGACCTGCAGGATGCCACCCACGACGTGCCGCTGCCGGATTCCGTGGTGAAGGCCATCCTCAAGCTGGTGCATTCCACCCGCCCGGATTCCGCCCACGCCACCGCGGACGTGAAGAACTACGTGTCCTTCGGCGCCGGGCCACGCGCCTCGCAATGCCTGGCCCGCGCCGTGCGCGCGCTCGCGCTCCTGCGCGGCCAGCCCGCCGCTTCCGTCGAGGAGGTGAAGTCGCTGGCCCTGCCGGTCCTGCGCCACCGCGTGATCCCGAATTACAATGCCACCGGCGAAGGCATCACCACGGATGCCATCGTCGCGAAACTCGCCGCCGCGCTCTGAACCTCTCCCGGGCACGCGATCCCCGCGCGTTTTGAAGACCTACAAATACCTCAAGCCGGACGACATCCGCCGCCTGAAGAACTACGAGTTCGGCGCGAAGGCGATGGTGGAGGGCTATTTGTCCGGCCGCCACCGCTCGAAGCAGCGCGGCTCGTCCATCGAGTTCCACGAGTTCCGCCAGTATGTGCCCGGAGACGATCCCGCACAGGTGGACTGGCGGGTCTTCGCGCGGAACGACAAGCTCTTCCTCCGCACCTACGAACAGGAGACGAATCTGGAGTGCCACCTTTTCATCGATTGTTCGGCATCGATGGGCTTTCCGGAGGAGGAGGGGGGCAGGCTGACCAAGCTGGAGTACGCCTCCTTTTTCGCCGCCTGCCTCTCGTGGCTGGTCGTCTCGAAGAACGACCGCGTCTCGCTCGCGCTTTTCGACGAGGGCATCCGCCGCTTCCTGCCGCCCGGCTCGACCCGCCGCCATCTCAACGAACTCCTGACCACCCTGGAAAAGAACACGGCAGGGAAGGGGACTTCCATCATCGAATCCCTGCAGCGCGCCGGCCCGCTTTTGAAACGCCGCGGGACCCTCGTGGTCCTGTCGGATTTTTTCTGCGATCCCGCCGGGCTTTTCCGGGCCCTGAATCCCTACCTGCACCGCGGCTTCCGGGTCCATCTCTTCCACGTGCTCGATCCTTCCGAGATGGACCTGGGCGACCGCGGGCTTGCACGTTTCGTCGATATGGAAAGCGGCGACCGCCTGATCGTCCATCCCGCCTCCCTGCGCCAGGCGTGGAAGGACCGGCTGCGGGAGCACGTCCGCTCGCTGCGGTCCCTCGCCGTGTCCCGCCGGGCGGACTATGCGCTCGTTTCCACCACGGAATCCTACTTCACCCTTCTCGACCGCCTGCGGCACTGACCGATGTCCCTTTTCCTCCAGAACCCGGCGCTTCTCGGCCTGCTCGCGCTCGCGGGCGTGCCGGTGCTGGTACATCTGCTCTCGCGGGCCAAGCCACCGCAGTACCGTTTCTCGAATACCGAGTTCCTGAGGAAAGTCATGCGCCTCACCTCGCGCTTCAGGAGGCCGAAGGACTGGCTCCTGCTCGCCTTGCGCACGCTCGCCCTGCTGGCGCTGGCCGGGGCTTTCCTCGGGCCGCTTTTGCTCTCGAAGGATGCCCCCCTGCCGGGGGAGAAACGCACGCTCGTGCTGTTGATCGACCGTTCGGCCTCGATGGCGGCGAAAGAAGGCGCGGCCAGCCGTTTCGAGGCCGCCTGCGCCGAAGCCGGGGAGACCCTGGCGAACATCAAGCCGGACCTCGCCAATATCGTGTGGATCGATGCGGCTCCGGATGCGGTTTTTCCCGATCCGGCGCCGAACCGGGACTTTCTTGAAGAGGAATTGTCCCGCGCCGCCGTGAGGCCGGAACCCGGTGCCTTGGAGGCCGCTTTCGATCTCGCGCTGCGGCAGCTCCGCGAAGCCGGCGGGCGGAAGGAATTGCTCCTCGTTTCCGATTTCCAGGCCGCGGCATGGAAGGATTTCTCTCCCGTCCTGCCGGGGGATGTGAGCTTGCGCTGCATGCCGGTGGCGGAAGCGGACGTGCCGAATGTCGCCGTTTCCTCGCTGGTTCCCTTGCCGTCCGCGCCGGTGGCCGGGCAGCAGATGCTCGTCCAGTGCCGGGTCGCGAATCACTCCGGGGAAGCGCGCCGTGTGTCCCTGACGCTGGATGCAGGCGGTTCGCGGCAGTCGCAGGCGCTCGATCTCCCGGCGCGCGGGGAGGCGGAGGCCGCCTTCACCGTCCGCTGCTCCGCGCCGGGCCTCATGCCCCTGAGTGCGGAGATCGATGCCGATGCTTTCCCCGCGGACGACCGCCGCCACGGAGTGGTCCGGGTAAGGGAGTCCCTCCGCCTCGCGGCCGCCGCGCCCGCGGACGATGCCGCGACCGGTACGTTGGCCCGCGCGGCCCGCGCCTTGCCCTGGCTGGAGCTGGTCCCCGGGGTCGATCCCGCGAGCTTGCCCGCCTGCGAAATCCTCTTCGTCCCCGCTGCCAGGGATGCCGATGTGGAAACGCTGCGGCGTCTCGCTGCGGAGGGCACGGCGGTGCTGGCATCCGCCGGGCCGCAGCTATCGGCCGGCGGGGTGGCCGCGCTTTTCGGAGACAGCTCGCCCGCGGCGGGCGGCATGCTCGCCTGGCAGGAATCGGATGCGGGATGGGAAGCCGCGCCCGCCGCGGAACACGCCGCGTTCCGGCTTTTCTCCGGCGGAGGGTTCGGCAATCCCCTGGCGGGCAAGTCCAAGCGCCGCATCGGCTTGGTGGCCCCGCCCTCCGCCACGGTGGCGGCACGCTTCGCGGACGGGGTGCCCGCCTTGCTGGAAGCGAAGGACCGGCCGCTGATGCTGGGGAATCTACCGCTCGATCCGGCTTTCTCCACCTGGCCGGGAGAATCGTCCTTCTTGCCGGCGATGGGGGAGCTGCTCCTCTACCTCGCGCCGCGCGCGGCCTCCGGATCGTATGAGGTAGAAGCGGGGGCGGCACTGGCGTGGACGAATCCATCCGCGGATCCCTCCGGCCAGCCGGTACTGGAGGCCCCGGACGGTTCGCGGCCGGAATTGCTCGCCACCGGCAGCACCTGGCGGACGGAAGTGCCCGCCGTTCCCGGCATCTACCGTTGGCTCGTCTCCGGCCAGCCGGTGCATTATACGGCGGTGAATTTCCCGGTGGAGGAATCGCTGCTGGCTCCCATGGAGCAGCCTCCCTTGCCGGGGGGAGCAGCCGCCGGGGATCGTTCCGCGGCGCGCCGTGCCGCGCTCGAGGAGGGCCTGCCGCTCCGGCCCTGGCTGCTCGCCCTCGCGCTCGCCTGCCTTCTGGCGGAGGGCCTCGTCACTATTTTGAAATCCCGCAGCAATTCCCCGCAGCCCGCGTGAATCCTTTCCTTCCAGCGCCCCTTTTGACCGTCCTGCTGCTGCTCGTGTTGGCCGCGGCGGGCTGGCTTTCCTGGCGGGCATCGGCGGGCATGCCCGCAGGCCGGAGGTCCGCCCTGCTGGCGCTCCGCCTTGCCGGAGCGGCCGCGCTCGGCCTGCTGCTGTTCAATCCCGGGAAATGGGTCCGCCCCTCCCAGGAGCGGGAGCGCCCCTGGCTGGTGCTGGTGGACCGCTCCGCCTCGATGGCGCAGCCCGCGGGGCAAGGCAGCCGCCACGAGACGGCGCTGGCCCTGGCCCGGGAGGCTTCGGATCTTGCCGCCTCCAGCGGTGTCCCGCTCCGCATCCACTCCTTCGATACGGCTGCCGGACCCGCCATGGAGACGCAGGAGGCGGCCGATGGCCCCGCCGGACAG
>CBFGVD010000162.1:0-7299 GCA_965651965.1 uncultured Verrucomicrobiaceae bacterium
CTGGAAACTCTCAAATGCCGTGAGCTCGAACTGGAGTCGGAGCTAAAGATGCATGAGGATCCTATCCTCATCCACGAATCGCCGTCAGCCTCCCTCCCCGAATCCTTCCAAAAATTCCGGACCCGCTCCTTGCTCATGCATCTTGCATTCGGTTCGGCTGCAGGTGCCATTCTGTCCTTTGCTTCCCTCGCGTTCTTGCGGCGGGTTATCAGGGATTCGCCTCCCGCCCAAGCGTGAGCCCAAAGCAACGGCTGCCGGCAGACCGATGGAAGAACGGACCTGGCATGAAAAACGTTCATGCGATCCCCTCGCCCTGACGCAGCCTCCGCTTGCGCATGCCAGACGGCGACCCCACGATTCTTCCGGAGAAACCCATGTCCGAGGCCCCGCCGGAGCAAACGATCCTACTCGTCGATCAGGACCACGACTTTCTGGAGTGGGCCACCAAGCACTTGTCCGCGAACGGGCTGCGCATCCTGCGCTGCGACAACGCGGACAACGCGGTGAAGGTGGCGGAAAAGACCGCCGTGGACGTGGTGGTGGCGGATATCCAGCTCCAGCCTTTCGACGGGCTGGAACTGCTTTCCCGGCTGCGGCAGACCTCGCCCTCCACGCTGGTGATCCTGACCACCGGCTTCCCGAGCACGGGCCAGGTAATCGAGGCGACGCAGCGCGGCGCGCACGACGTGATGCGCAAGGAGGCCCTCCCCTTCGAACTGCGGCCGGTGGTGGAAAGCGCGCTCCAGACGGCGGACGACCGCCGCTCCGCCGAGCAGCCCGCCGCGGAGATGCCCACTTTGGACGGCCGGGTGAAGATCATCGGCGTCTCCCGCGCCTTGCAGGATGTTTTCAAGATCGTGGGCCGGGTGGCGCGCTCGGATGCGCCCGTGCTGGTCACGGGCGAGAGCGGCACCGGCAAGGAACTGGTGGCGAAGGCGATCCACGAGTATTCCCCGCGCCGCCAGCAGGAGCTGATTGCGATCAACTGCGGGGCGATCCCGGAAAACCTGCTGGAGAGTGAACTCTTCGGCCACGAGAAGGGCTCCTTCACCGGTGCCATCGCCCGCAGGGCCGGCCGCTTCGAGCAGGCGGACGGCGGCACCCTGTTCCTGGATGAGATCGGCGACATGCCGCTTTCCGTGCAGGTGAAGCTGCTGCGCGTGCTCCAGGACGGCACCTTCTCGCGGGTCGGATCGAACGAGACGCTGAGCGCGGACGTGCGGATCGTGACGGCGACGAACAAGACCCTTTCCACGGAAGTCGCCGCGGGGCGCTTCCGCGAGGATCTCTACTACCGCCTGAACGTGGTGGAAATCCGCCTGCCCCCGCTGCGCGAGCGCGCGGAGGACATCCCCCTTCTGGCGGAATTTTTCCTCCAGCGGATCACGCGCAAGAACGGGATGGCGCGCATCCGCCTCTCCGCGGAGGCGATTGCGGCGCTGCAGGCGCACCGTTGGCCGGGAAACGTGCGCGAGCTGGAAAATACCATCGCCCGCGCGTGCGCGCTCGCTTCCTCCACGGTGCTGCTGCCCGCGGACATCCCGCTGGCGGCCGCGCCGGGATCGGAAAAAGGAGCGGCGAAACAGGCACTCTCCAAGCTGCTGGACACGGTGCCGGCGGGCGAGAATGCGATCGCCTGGCTGGCCCGCGAGCTGGCGGCGTGCTCGCTGGAGCGGCACGACGGGGATTTGAAGGAAGCCGCCTCGGAACTGGGTATCGGCGCTTCGGATTTGCGCCGCATCCTGGCAGGCGGCCGCGCGGCGCTGGCGGCGGCGCTCGGGGAGGAGTAGGAGACTCGCCGCTGGCCATGCCGGCGGCCCCGCGCTAGGCTACCGCCATGCGTTTCCTTCCGCTGTCCATCGTCCCGCTGGTGATTTCCCTCGCCGCGGCAGCCGGACCGAAGAATCCGCGCGAAATACCCGCCTACCGGGAAGGGCTGAACGCGATGTCCGCGCGGCTCTGGGAGGTGGCGGAGAAGCGCTTCCAGACCGCGCTGGGCACGCCGGAACTTCAAGCCGCGGCGAAGCAGGCGATCCTGCTGCGGCTGGCGGAAACCAGGGTGCGGGCAGGGCAGGCGGAAGCGGCGCTTGAAGTACTGGGCGATCCCGCGCTGGCGGGGCATGCGGAACTTCCCTTCTGGAAGGCGCAGGCATTCGCGGCCCAAGGGAGAATCGGCGAGGCGGTGGCGCAACTGGCGGGCAAGGCGACCGAAGCGGGCGCGCCCTACCGGCGGGACGCGCTTTTCACCCGCGCGGCGCTCCAGCGGGTGCTGGGGGATTTGTCCGGCGCGCTGGACGCGCTGGGGACGCTGGCGGAAGAAAAAGACCCTTCCACCCTGCTGCTGACGAAGATGGAGACTGCCTCCATCCTGCTCGATCAGGGCAAGGCCGAGGAGGCGCTGGCCGCCCTGCCGCCGCCGAACGCGAAAATGACGCCGCTGCAAGCGGCCCGGGCGGAGTCCCTGCGCGCGCGCGCCCAGCTCGCGATGGGGGAGCATCAGGCGGCTGCCGGCATTTTCGCATCCATGCTGCTGCGGGAGGACGAGGCTTCCGCGGCCTACCGGCCGGAGGCGACCGTCGGCCTGGCCCGGGCGCAACTGGCGGCGGGAAACCGGGAGGGCGCGATCGACGGCTTGATCGCATTCATCGAGCAGAACCGGGAGTCGCCGAGAATCGGCGAGGCCTTTCCCCTGCTGCTGGAGTGTCTGCCCCCGGAACCGGCGGCCGACGATGTGATCCTGACCCGGCTGGCCGAGTGGTGTCCGGACAAACAGCCGGAACCGCCGACGCTCATCGGCACCGGAAACGGCAGCAGCGCCGTGTGGCCCGGAGCCCGGCCCGCGAGCGATGAATTGACGGCCCAGGCGCTCTACCATCTGGCCTTGGGACTGCGCCGGGAGGGCTCCGCGCAATCCAAGCACCGGGCGCGGCAGTTGCTGGTACGGCTGCGGCTCGATTACCCGGAGCACCCGCTGGCCCGGCGCGCCCTGCTGGAAGGCAGCCGCTGGGATCTGGCGGATGGACGCAAGGAGCAGGCTGCCGCCGCCTTGGCCGCCCTGGATGATGGCGGGATCTCCCCGGACATCCGCGCGGAAGCATTCCTTTCCGCGGCGGAGATGGCTTTCCAGGCGGGCGATTTCACCTTGGCGGCGGGAGAGCTGGATAAGGCCGCAGCCCTGCTGGACGGCGCGGCGAAGCGGGCAGCCGCCCTGAATGCCGCGGTCAGCCGTCTGGCGGCGGGAGACGAGGCGGGCTTCCGGGTCCTGGCGGAATCCGAGGGAAAAGATCCGCGGATCGCGGATGATCTGGCACTGGAGCAGGCGCTGTACATGACGGCCCGCAAGGATCCCGGGGCACTGGCGGCACTGGACCGCTTCATCCTGGCACACCCCCGGCACCCGCGGATCGCGGAAGCACGGCTGGCGGCGGCCCATGCGGCGCTCCAGGCGAATCCGCCGGATGCCGCTTTTGCCAAGGCGCAGATCGAGGGCATACGCGAAGAGCAGGCGGCAACTCTGCCGCAAGGCTCGCTGGCCCTGGCACGGATGCGGGTGGCGGCGCTGGAGAAACGCTGGGAAGATGCCGCCCGGGTGGCAAAGGACTTCGTGGAACGGCACCCCGGTGATCCGGAGCAGCAAGCCGTGCGCTTCGAGCTGGGATTCGCCCGCTTTGAAAACGGGGATTACAACAAGGCGCGGCTGGAGCTGGAAAAACTGGCTTTGGAGGCACCGGAGCACCCGCTCGCGCAGCCGGCGCTGCTGCTGGCGGGCCGAGCGGCCGCGCTCGGCGCCACCGCCCAGGCGAAGCAGGAAAGCATCGTGATCTTCGACAAGCTGATCGCCGGGAAGGGCGAGCTGGCCGATGCGGCCCGGCTGGAAAAGGCGCGGGCGCTGGCCCCGGCGGAAGCCGCCGCGGAGCTGCTGCCCTGGTTCCGGGCCATGAAGAAGGACGACCCGCTCCGCCTCATCGCCGGCTTGTACCTGTGCGATGCGCTCTACAACAGCGCGGGCACGGACAAGGCCCCGCTGGAGCAGGCGCTCGCCATTTACGAGGACCTGTTGGCGGGAATGCCCGCGGGCTCCCCCGCCCGCTACGAGATCGAGTACCTGCGCGGACGCGTGCTGGAACAACTGCCCGACCCGAAGGACCCGGCGAAGAAACGCGAGGCGGAGGCGCTGGATGTTTACTTCACGGTACTACAGGAGGCCGCCAAGCAGGCTCCTGCGGATTGGCAATGGGTGGATTCCTGCGGCGTGCGGGCGCGCAGCCTGCTGGAAAACGCCGAACGCTGGGAAGCGGCGATCGCCGTGGCGGAACAGCACGCCCGCCTGGCCAGCCCGGGAGCCAAGGAAGCCGCCGAGCGGGCGAAGACGCTCAAGCTGGAGCACTTCCATTGGAAGGATTGAGCCCTTGCGGCCCGCCCCCTCATTTCCGGGCGAGTGGCGCGGGAATCGCGATGGCTGCCGAAAGGTCGCGGGTCCGCATGTCCGCCCGGGTAATGGTGGCGAGCTTCCCGTCCGTCCCCAGGACGAGGTGCTTTTCTCCTACGGCGGGCGAGATCAGCAGATCCCCGGGCACCTTCAGATCGGCCTGCGGGAAATAATGCCAGTCCCCGGAATGGCTCGCTTTCATCGCCAGGAATTTTTCGATGTCAGGGAGCCGGCCATCGATCTGGAGCTGGCCGAGCACGCGCGGTCCGGTCATCCCGGCGAACCGTGCATCCTTCCCCGCCGTCGCGTCGGAGGGGACCGAGCCGTGATCGGCTTCGAACTCCACGATGGCCAGGTGAACCATCTGCATGCGGTTCCGGCATTCCGTCAGGTCCGCGGCTTGGCGCTGCTTCAGGATCACGGGTGCCGCCAGACCCGCCACAGCCGCGACAGGGACGATGCATAGGGTCATATACCCCGTGACGAGCCCGGTGATCGCCATCCCCTTGCCGCCGACCCTCCCGGCGGAGCGCTTGATGGCGGAGAGGGCGATGTGGCCGGTGATCACGGCGGCGATCCCGGTCAGCCCGAAAGTGAGGAAGCCGAGAAGGCCGCAGATGATGCTCGCGATGGCGAGGCCGGAAGTTTCCTGCTTCGGATAGGCGGGCACGGATGCCGGGGGGAGCTGGTCCATGGCGCGGAGGCTGGGAGAAGTTATGTCGTATTTCAAGGATGCTTTGTGCCCTATCCGCCGCGAAGCGGGGATTTGACAGGCGCGGCTCCGGGGAGCGAGCATGCAGGCATGACGAAGTCTCTTGCCATCGCCGCCATGACCGCCGCCCTTGCCAGCTCCGCCCTCGCCGAAAACGAGTTCCGCCACGTCGTGCTCTTCAAATTCAAGCCGGAGGCGAGCACCGAGCAGGTGAAGGAGATCGAGAAGGCCTTCGCGGCGCTGCCCTCCAAGATCGATTCCGTAACGGGCTACGAATGGGGTAAAAGCGAAAGCGTGGAGGGGCTGAACGACGGCTTCACGCACTGCTTCCTCGTCACCTTCAAGGACAAGGCCGGCCTGGAGGCCTACTTGCCGCACGAGGCGCACAAGGATTTCGTGGCCAAGCTCAAGCCGCTGCTGGAGAAGGCGACGGTCTTCGACTACACGGCGAAGAAGGATTGAGCGGCAGGCTGACACGCTGGAAGCGTTTCACTGATGAAATCCGGTTCGCGGCGGCGTAGGCTGTGGCCATGAAGACTCAATCGGGAGATTCCGCGGTTTCGCGGCGCGGTTTCGTGGCATCCACCCTGGCGGGGATGGCCGCGCTGACGGCGAAAGGCGGGGCGGAGACTCCGGCAGCCGTGGCAGCGCCTTTTCGCGATCCCTTCGTGTACCGCTTCAAAATCGGGGAGCTGGAGGCTTTTTCGATCAGCGACTGCGACCTGGGCTTCCGCGAGGGGCTGGACCTGATGTGGCCCGAAGAGGAGCGCCCGAAGATGAAGGCCGAAATGGAGCTTCACGGCGAGCGGCTTGATTCCATCCCGCTCTACGTGAACGTGCTTGTCATCCGCTACCCCGGCGGGGTGGCGGTCTTCGACGCGGGCTTCGGCAAGGGAAACAACCCGCGGATGGGCTGGCTGAACGACGGGCTGGCGGCGGTGGGAATCACGCCGGAGCAAGTCACCGCCGGTTTCCTGAGCCATGCGCACGCGGATCACCTCAACGGCTTCGTCCACCAGGGCAAGCCTGCCTTCCCGAACGCGGAAATCTACCTGCTGGAAGACGAGTTGAAATTCTGGCGCACGCCGGAACCGGACTTCTCGAAATCCAAGCGCGACAAGAACCAGATCCCCGGGATGATCCGGGAGGTGCGCTCCCACTTCGACACGCTGCAGGAGAAGCTGCGGCCGGTGAAGCCTGGAACGGAGGTTCTGGGCGGGGTGGTGACGATCGAAGGCGCTCCCGGCCATACCGACGGGCACGCCTGTTTCCGCATCCGCTCCGGCAAAGAAGAGCTGCTGCACTTGATGGATCTGGCGCATCACCCCCTGCTCATGTTCGCCGACCCGGAGTGGACCATCGCCTTCGATCATGATCCGGAGACGGCGGTAGTCACACGGAAGAAATACTGGAGCCAGGCGGTCTCGGACCGGACCCGCTGCTACGCCTTCCACCTGCCCTGGCCGGGGCTGGGGCACATCCTCCGGGACGGCCCGGCCTACCGCTGGTGGGCGGAGCGCTGGAGCTGGGGCTCATAAAAACGCGGATGCGGGGATGGAACCCGCACCCGCGTGGAAGGTGAAGCGGGGCGGGTGCCCCGCGGTCCCGGAAGGACCTGGCACCCGCGCCGGGTGAACCTTTATTCTTCTTCTGCCACGGCCCGGAGGAATTGCTTGTCCGCAGCGGACATGTCCTCCGCCGGGCGGAAGCTGCGGTAGGTCCAGCCTTCCGAACTCAGCTCCGGCAGATCCTGCTGGATGGCCTCGGCATCCGGACCGGTGATCTCCACGACCTCCAACGTGAAGCCGGAGAGATCGAGCGTGCCCTGGATCTCGTAAACGACGCCATCCGCCGGGGTGGAGACCATGTCCGTGCCGAAGGAAGCCCCGCCGCGCACCGGAATCGTGAGGGTGAGGTAATCCTTTCCGCCGATGGTGGCGACTTTCGTGACGATCTTGCCCGTGGCCGCGCCGGAAAGCGCCGCGCCGTCGAAGGCGAATTCGCCGAGGTTGTCCAAGCCGTCGTGATCGGGGTCCATGGACTTGCCGTTGTTGCCGGCATTGAGGCCGTTGAGGCTGGCCCAGTCGTCGTAGGCGGAACCGCCCCCGCCGGGACCGGAGAGGACATTGAGGATGCCGGTGCCGGTGATGAGCGGGGT
>CBFGVD010000163.1:0-7271 GCA_965651965.1 uncultured Verrucomicrobiaceae bacterium
ACTACGGCGGCTGCGAGCACGTCGACGTCGTCGAGCAGCTCGCCATCGACCGCGCCAAGCAGCTCTTCGGTGCGGATCACGCGAACGTTCAGGCGCACTCCGGCTCGCAGGCGAATACCGCCGTTTATTTCTCCGTCCTGAAGCCCGGCGACAAGATCCTGACCATGGATCTCTCCCACGGCGGCCACCTCACCCACGGCCACAAGGCGAATTTCTCCGGCAAGTTCTACGATGTGACCCACTACGGCGTCAGCCCGGATGACGAGCGCATCGACTACGACCATCTCGCAGAGCTTGCCCGCGAGGTGAAGCCCGCCCTCATCACCTGCGGGGCCAGCGCCTACTCCCGCGTGATCGATTTCGAGCGCATGTCCCGGATCGCCCGCGAGGTGGGGGCCTACCTGTTCGTGGACATGGCGCACATCGCCGGACTGGTGGCAGCCGGGGTGCACCCGAATCCGGTGCCGCATGCCGACTTCGTGACCTCCACCACGCACAAGTCCCTGCGCGGGCCCCGCGGCGGCATCATCCTGTGCAAGGAGGAGTTCGCGAAGAAGATCGATTCCCAGGTTTTCCCGGGCATCCAGGGCGGCCCGCTGATGCACGTGATCGCGGCGAAGGCGGTCTGCTTCGGGGAAGCCCTGCAGCCGGAATTCCGCGATTATCAGGAGCAGATCGTGAAGAACGCGAGGGCGCTCGCCGCCCGCCTGACCTTCCACGGCTACCGCATCGTCTCCGGCGGCACGGACAACCACGTGATGATGGTCGATCTGCGGCCCAAGGGCTTGAACGGGGCCGAAGCCTCCCACGCGCTCGACGAGGCGGGTATCACGGTCAACAAGAACTCGATCCCTTTCGATACCGGCACGCCGATGAAACCAAGCGGCATCCGCATCGGCACGCCCGCGGTGACCACCCGCGGAATGAAGGAGAAGGACGTGGAGCAGGTCGCCGATTTCATCGCGGAGGCGCTTGCTGCCATCGGGGACGAGGAAAAGCTCCACGCCATCCGCGACCGGGTCTTCGCCTTCAACCGCGCCTTCCCGATGCCGATGTAAGCCCGGATGCCCGCCCTCACCCGCGGGGCGCGACCCGGTCCAGGAATCCGGCGATCTCCCGCGTGTAGGTCGCCGGGTCACCCGCCGCCAGGCGGTAGTGCGTGCCTTCCGCGATGGGCACGAAGCGGTAGCTCGCCTGCCGCGCGTGGCGGGCGATCCTCCGGCCGTGCTCGAAAGGGATCACCTCGTCCCTGCCGCCGTGCAGGTGGAGCACCGGTACCTTCACGCGGGCGATGGAAGTTTCCGGCGAGACCTTGCCGGGATCGAAGCCCGCGGCCATGCCCGCGCGGTCGATGAAATGGGAGCCGATCCCGCCGAGGGGCAGCCCGCCGGTGTGGAGGATCACTTGATCCCGCGCCACGTCCCGGAGGTCCGCGAAGGTGTTTTCGATGATCGCGAAATCGAATTTCGGATCGATTCCCATGGCTTGGAGCGCCACGGCACCGCCGTAGGAGGTACCCCACAGGCCCACCGGCACGCCCGGGTAATCCTTTTCCACCGCTTCGCGCAGGATGGAGAGATCGCGTTTTTCAAGGAAGCCGTAGGTCGCGTGCTCCCCTCCGCTGGCACCATGGGCCCGCAAGTCCGGCGCGATGCCGGTGATGCCCCGCCCGGCCAGGAAGGCGAGCGTGCCGGCCTGGGATGCCTTGGAATCCGAGATGCCGTGCAGGACAATCACGACCCCCGCGGATTCTCCTGCCGGTTCCGCGATCCACGCCCGCAAGGCGACCTTGCCTGAAACCGGGAAAACCCGCTCCTTCATCCCTGGCGGCACCGCCGCATCCGCATCCCTCCGCGACGGTTGCACGATGGCCTTCGTCACCGCCCTGTCGATGGCGCAGCAGGAAGCCAACCCGGCTGCGAGCAGCACCGTCAGGATGTCGCCGAGCCTTCTCCGGCACTTTGCCCGCCGGACCGAGGTCGTCCCGGTTCTCATCCCTTCCAAGCTGCCGCCCGGCGGGCATTTCCGCAAGGGCGGGGTGATGAAGAATAGGGAAGATTCCCGTGAAAGGCGCACGGCGCTCCCGAATCAGGGAGCTTCCAGGGGCGGGAGCACGCCGGTGCCGTCGTCGTAGTAGGCGGGTTCTTCCTCCACCTTCAGCGGGCGGAATTGCCCGGAGTAGCTGTCCACCTGGAAACGCAGTTCCATCACGTCGCGATTCGTGTCCGCGAGCCGGTCGCGCAGTTCCTGGTTCTGCTCCACCGCACCCTCCAGCGCGGTGAGCAGCTTTTCGATGCGGGCTTCCGTCGGATCGGCGGGAGCGGGGGCCTCCGGCCGCGCGGCCGCCTGCTCCCGTTCCCGGGGAGCAGGGAACAAGCCGGGGGTCCGGGCGTCCCTGCGGTTGGCATGGGCGGCCGGGCCTCTCGTGCCGCGGACTTCGGCAAGCAGGTCGCGGGCTTCCCGGGCCACCCGGTCGTCCGGCAGCGGGGCCGGGGCGGGAACGACGGCAGGCATGCGCACGGCGAGCGCGACCATGTCGCGCACGGCAAACCAATGGGTGGCGGCCGCCCCGGTCATCAGGGCGAGAGCGGTTCCGCAGGCGATCGGAATGAGGCTCGGTTTCATCGCTGTTTCTTGACGGGTGATGGAGCGGATTCCGGGGGTGCTTCGGGAGAGGGCAGGGAGCCGAGGAGCTGGCCCAGGCGGTCGATCGCGTCGCTCATCTGCCGGGAGTCCTCGTCGAGGCGCTCCAGGGAGGAGGAAATCACGGCGGACATCGTGCCGGTCTGCGCATAGCGCAGCGCGGGTTCGTAGCCGGGCTCCTTCACGGCGATCACGCCGGCACCGTCCGCATCGGGCACCAGCAGGTGAGGGCGGATGGAGAGGGAAATCTTCGTCCCGTTGGAAAGCTCCACCTCGCGGGTGAAAGCGGGCACTTCCTTCGGGTGCTCCAGGCGCCAGCCGGCGGGCGGCGCGGCCAGGGGTTTCGCAGGGAAGGGGGCGAGCAGCTTCACGGAGGCGGCATCCACTGCGGAACCGTCCGCGCTGCCGGGCTCCACCGTGACGGTCACGCCCTCGGGCTCGGCAGCGGAGGGGAAAGCCTCATCCCCTGCGGCGTCTTCCGCGGGGTGCTTGCCGGTCACCAGCACCGGCTGGCCGGAATCCTCCGGCAGCAGGGAGGGAGCGGAAGCACTGATGTCCACCGTCACGCTCGGGCCCTCGTCCCCGGCCAGATCCTCCGAAAGGGCGGAGAGCACTGGATCGCGGGCATCGTCCTGGGGCGCGATGTCTTGGGCCGGGAGCGCGCCGCCCAGCAGGGCGCAGGCGAGAATGGAGCGGGAAAGGTTCATCGGCTTTGGATTTCGATGGCTTCGCTGCTGTCGAGCCCTTCGGCGGGGTTCAGCAGGGCGTCGCGGGTGAGGGAGGGGCTATCGGCGCGCAGCACGGCAGTCGGCACGGAGTCTCCCACCAGGCCGTTCCACTCCGCAAGCAGGGCGGAGCCCTCCGCCTGGAGGGCGCGTGTCTTCTCCTGATAGTCGCCGATGCGGCCGAGCAGATCGCGCGCGCGCGCGATCTCGGCAGGAGTCCACCGCAGGGAGCGGCTGCCGTAGAGCACCGGCACTTCCAGCATGATCTTGCCGAGGTCTTCCCCCGCGGGGCCCTGGGCTTTCAGCACGTGCTGGATGCGGAGGTTGGTTTCCTCGTAGGCGGCGGCGGGGCCGGTCTCCGCGCTTTTCAGCCGGCGGGGATCCGCGGCCTGGGGCCGGGCCTTTTGATCGCCCGGCAGCGCGGCGCTATCAGGCAGCAGGGAGGAATCCCCGCTCCGGGCCGGGGCGGTTCCGGGTCCCGGCGCGGCGGGCTCGAAGGCCGGGTCCGCCTGGAGCGCTTGCGGCGGCGTGCCCGCGGCGATCACCGGCTTCGTGAGATAGAGCCCGCAGAAAACCGCGGCCAAGCCGGTGCTCGCGAGCAGCAGCCAGGGGTAGGAGCGCTGAACCCCGCCGCCGGAAGACGCGCGCCGGTTCGGCGCGGAGGCGGAGTGGTTCAGCGGTCCGAGTTCGAGCGTCTGGGTTGCCGCCGGAGCCGGAGCCTTCGCGGCGATCGGGGATGCCTGGTTCGATGTGGGCAGCGGGCGCATGAGATCAAGGGGATTCGGGCGGCTCCGCAGCGTCGCGTGCGGCGGCCTCGTTTCCAGCGGGGGGAGCAAGGAAGGCATGGGTTACCATGGTTTGGTCGGACACGCCGGGGAAGACCGTGAGAGTCAGTGTATCCCTGGTGAGCCGGAGATGTTTGTGCACGCCGCCGTGGTCGCTGGTGGCCTGGACCCCGGGGACCACTTCCAGCGGCCCGCCGGCGGAATTCTGGCGGCCGATGCCGTCCGAACGGTAGATCGTGAAGGTGGACCAGTTCCCCGAATCCTCCCCGGTGGCGATGCGGACGGTCACGCCGTCCGTTTCCACCTTCAAGGGCAGGGGCTTCATCGGGATCTGTACCACCTTCCCGCTGCCGGTGATCTTCATCTGGCTGCGGATCACGTAATCGCCCATCGGGAAGAATTCCTCCGCCCGCGCGAGCCCGGTGAATGCCAGGGCCGCGGCGGCAAGGACGGGTAGGGCGTGCGGCGGGTTCATTGGCCTACGTCCCAGAGGGAATCCGAGGGGCTGCCGGAAGGATCGTAAGCGGCGCCCGAAATGCCGCCCGCGGTGACGGTCCATACCGGCGGGGAAAGCCGCACGTTCGCATTCAGCTGCACTCCTTCCAGGGTTTGTGAAGTGGGCATCGCCCCGTTCCCGTTCGGGATATAGGGGATCAGCATCGCCGGGGTCAGCGTGTCCAGGGGCGTGGTCGGGTGGTCCGCGAGATAGAGCCGCTGGGCCGTATAGACCGAGCGCAGGGTCTCCGAGGCTTCCTTGCCCTTCTTCCATTTCTCGATCGCTCCCGACATGCCGAAGCCCATGCCCAGCAGAGCGATCAGGATGAAGATCACCACGGTGAGCTCGATGAGCGTGAATCCTCCCCGGACGGCGGGAGTGGAAGGAAACGTCTTCATGGGACGGAGCGAGGTTAGATTAATCAGGATTTCTTGAAAAGACGGAAATCTTTACTTCTTCGGCGGTTCAGCCCTTCAGGATTTCAAGGGCCTCGGAAACGTTCTTGCGGAGTTCCTCGTTTGCCCAGGCCATCTTGGCGACCTGCACGAGACCCAGGACGCCGACCGCCGTGATCCCGGCCCAGACCAGCCACCAGGTGACCGATTTGCCGTTCGGCGCCAGCAGCGGGACATACCAGGCTTCCCGGTCCACCACCCGGGTGGTGAACATCTGGTTGGCGTTCCGGAGTTCGTCGATCAATTGCCGCACCGCCTTGTCGCTGCGCAGGATGAAGCGGTGCTTGAACTTCCTGCCCGGGGAATCCGGCAATTCCTCGGCGATGGTTCCGGGCGGGATCGCGGCGGGGAGCCGCAACGTGTAAACGTGCGTCTCATAGACGAAACGCTCGCGGAGATAGCGGTCGAGTCGTGTCAGTTGCATGGTCTCGGGACGGGATTGGAAGTTCGGTGCCCGGGCGGCAGGTCAGACGCCGCTGTTCATCATCTTCGGACCCATCAGGAAGATCGGCAGGAAGGTGCCGATGAATACCGCCGCGATCAGGAAAACGGCCATGATAAGGACCAGGAAGCTGACGGCGGCGGTGAAGGCCGCCATGTAGTTCTCGGAATCCTCCTCATACATCGCGGAGAGCATTTCCAGCTGGGTATCGAGCGAGGCGGATTTCTCGCCGATGGACAGCATGTGGACCACCTGGGAGTCCACCGAGGTGTATTTCGCGAAAGCGGTGGAAAGCGGCACGCCGGAGTTCTCGTATTTCTCCGCCGCATCCCGCAGCTCCTGGTAGAAGGGGGTGCCCTTCACGCTGTTCGCGGAAACGCGGATGGATTTCGCCAGGTTGATGCCGTTGCCGTGCAGCAGCTTGATCGTGGCCAGGAAGGTCATCTGGCGGAGGCTGAGGATCAACAGGCGCAGCAGGCGCCACTTCGACATCGCGAGCCCCAGGAGCAGGTTCCGCACTTTCTCCGAACGCCAGATCACGATCGCGATGCCGAGCAGGGTGAGCACGACCACCGGCCAGATCGATTGGGTGATGTGGGAGACCTTGAAGGAAATCGCCGTCATCCCGTCCGGCTTGGCGCCCACGCCGTCAA
This sequence comes from uncultured Verrucomicrobiaceae bacterium, assembly GCA_965651965.1. GTDB lineage: Bacteria > Verrucomicrobiota > Verrucomicrobiia > Verrucomicrobiales > Akkermansiaceae > Haloferula. Next base: position 6,200 of record CBFGVD010000163.1, read on the forward strand.
GCATCTCTTCCACCTGGGGCACGATCTTCACCTGGGAGGTGATGAAGGCGCCGATCAGGACGGAAATGATCACGGCGGGCATCACCGTCGCCTTGCGGAGCGCCTTCTGGAAGTGAAGCTCGCTGGTGAATCGCGCGGCGAGGGATTTGAAAGCCTCGTGGAGCTGGCCCGCATCGCTGCCGGCCTGGATCAGGCCCACCACCATGTCGCTGAAACGCCCGGTGCGGCGGAAGGCCTCGTGCACGCTCACGCCGGAGTTGATGTCCTCGCGGATCTTGGTGAGCGCATCCACCATCGCCTTGTCGTTCAGCCCCTGGGCGTAATATTTCAGCGCATCCGCGGTGTTGATCTGCGCGCGCAGCATCGAGCTGATGCCCCGGAAAAGGTTGATCAGCGTCTTTTTGCTGAATTCCTTCGTCTGGGAGGCCTTCAGGAAGCTGAAGGAAGCCTGCTGGGCCTCCGGCTTTCCACCGGGGGTCGGCTTGGCGGCGGTGCTGGCGGCGGTGGCGCTACTCATCGGTGTAAGTCATGTCGATGACCTTGGAAACGGCGTCGATGTCGGTCTTTCCCTCGCGCAGCAGGCGCAGGCCGCTGCGGCGCAGGTTCGGGAGCTTGCCTTCCTCCTGGATCTTCACTTCCAGTTCGTACGGCGAGATTTCTCCCTTGGACAGCATGTCCGAGGTCTTCGGGGTGATGGGGATGATTTCGAGGATGGCGGTGCGCCCGTTGTATCCGGAGAAGCGGCATTCCGGGCAGCCGCCCGCCTTGGCCTCGAAGACGGGGATCGAGGCCCAGGAATCATCGAGGTTGAAGGTCCGCCGGTTCAGCTCGGAGACGCCCGGCTTGGCTTCCTTGCAGTAGGGGCAGAGCAGCTTCACCAGGCGCTGCGCGCAGGCCGCCTTGAGCGTCTGGGCGATCTTCCAGCGTTCGATGCCGAGCTGTTCGAAGCGCTCGATGATCTGGGATGCCCGCGGGGTGTGGATGGTCGTGAGCACCTTGTGCCCCGTGACCGCCGCTTCGATCGCGAGTTCCGCGGATTCGAGGTCGCGGACCTCGCCCATCAGGATGATGT